>CAILBQ010000291.1 GCA_903832475.1 uncultured Acidobacteriota bacterium
TAGGGCAGCACATCCTGGGTCACGATGGTGCCGCCGCCGATGTAAGCATATTTGCCGACCGTGCAGAACTGGTGCACCGGGCTGAAGGCGCCCACGGTCGCATAGTCTTCGACGATCACATGCCCGGCCAGCGTCGCCGCATTGGCCAGAATGCAGTGGCTGCCTACCTGGCTGTCGTGCCCAATGTGTGCGTAAGCCATGATGAGGCAGTTCGAGCCCAGGCTGGTCAGGCCGCCGCCCTTGGCAGTACCGCGTGAGATCGTGACACACTCGCGGATGGTGTTGTCGTCTCCGACGACCGTCTCGGTCGGCTCCCCGTCATACTTCAAATCCTGTGGCGCTATGCCCACCGAGGTAAAGGGATAGATTGTATTGCGGGCTCCCAGTCTCGTCCGGCCATCGAGCACGACATGCGAAATCAGCTTGCAGTCTTCACCCAGCGTCACGTTGGACCCGATGGTGCAGAACGGTCCTACGGTGCAGGACTCGGGCACCACGGCTCCTTCGGCAATGACGCTGCTGGGATGAATGCTCACGCGGTCGTCTCGGCAGGCGATTCTTCGGGAGTAACCCGGCGCGGTCGCGGCACCACCGCACAGGTCAGCGTCGCTTCGCAGGCCAGCTTGCCGTCCACGTACGCCTTGCCTTCCATGCGACCCTGACGTGGGCGGAATGAGAGCACGTTGACTTCCAGCCTGAGTTGGTCGCCAGGCGTGATCTGGCGGCGGAACTTGGCTCCTTCAATCCCTGTGAACACAACCAGCTTCTTGTCCCGGTCAGCAACTTCTGCCAGCAGCAGGATGCAGCCCGCCTGCGCCATTGCTTCGATCACCAGCACTCCCGGCATGATGGGCAATTCAGGGAAGTGGCCCACAAAGAACGGCTCGTTCACAGTCACATTTTTGATCGCGACGATGCGCTGCCCGCGCTCAAATTCGACTACCCGGTCAATCAACAGGAAGGGATAGCGATGGGGCAGATACTCCATGATCTGCCCGATATTTAGTGTCTGATTCTCCGACATCATGCGCGGCTCCGGTGGCGAATTGCTGCGCTCTCCGGCGCAAATGCAAATTATAAATGCCACACACCGCGCCGCAGTTGTTGGAACAGCAAGCGTTCAACCTCATCTTGCCTGCAACTCAGGCCTCGAGCAGAGAATCCTCTACGGCTTCAAGACTGGCATCGTCATCGACAAACGCGCCGCCAAACTCGGTAGACTTCTTTCGCGTCGGCCATTCGCGCATGAACTGCATGAATTCGCGATTGGGCACCGGTCGTTGGAAGAGATAGCCCTGCCCGCCCTGGCAACCGATTCGTTTCAAGCAACGCAACTCGCCAACCTCCTCGATGCCTTCCGCGACCGAAGACAGCCGCAGGTGACCGGCCATCATGACAATGGTGCGGCAAAGCGACTGCGCCTGGCTCGACCGATCGACGCCATGCACAAAGCATTTGTCGATTTTCATGGTATTCAGCGGCAGGCCCTTTAGTGCGTTGAATCCTGTGTACCGCGTGCCAAAGTCATCCAGCGATACCTTGACGCCGATAGCCCGCAGCGCGGACAACCGCTCCACAAAAAGCTCTTCGTCGTCCATCAGCAAGGACTCGGTTACCTCGATGTCCAGCTGCATATCGCCGGGAGGATGGGCGGCCAGTTCCCGTTCGACAATCTGGACAAATTCCTCGTGCCTCACATTGGCCGGGGAGGCATTGACGGCCAGCGAAGGTAGGTGAAAGCCGGCGGCGCGCCACTGCGCCGCATCTGTCAACAGGCATCGCAGCGAATGCGAGAAAATCTCGTCGATCAGGTTAGATCGCTCTGCGACCGGGATGAAATGCGCGGGCGAAACCCAACCGCGGGTCGGATGATGCCAGCGCGTCAGGCTTTCCACTCCCAAAATTTCGCCCGTCGAAAGATCGATCTGCGGCTGGTACACCATGGTGAGCTGGTTGGCCCGGAGCGCCTCGCGCAAATCTTTCTCCAGGCTCCGCTCATGCAGCAGGGCCGTATTCATCTCCGCGCAGAAGCGTACCGCGGTCCGGCTGCGGGTGCGCGAGCTAACCGCAGCCGCCAGGCTGGCGAGTCGAATCAGCTCTTCGGCCGTGGTGGCGTCTTCCGGGAATGTGGCGAATCCTGCGGCCACCTCCGGCTTGCCTTCCGAGCCGCGCATGGAGCGATGCGAAGCTGCGTCCATAATCAACTTCAGGCGCGCCTCCAGGCATTCATCGCGTTTGAGCGCGATTAGGAAGCAGCGATCGCTGAATCGGCAAGCCAGTTCTTCGTCGCTGGTCCAGGGCCGCAACGCATCCGCCACCGTACAAACGAGCCGGCTTGCGCCCTCGTCGCCCCCGATCGAGTACTCGCGGCGTAGGTTGAGTACGTCCACCCAGATCAACACGATCTCTTCGTTTCGAGTTGCTGCCAGTTCCAGGCGCCGACGAATCCAGGCTCGGAAAAACGTGCTATTGGGCAAGCCGGTGGTTGGATCATAGTGCAGGCCGTAATCCTGCAACTGCGTCCGAAATTCCAGATCCAGGGATTGCTGAAAACCCGTTGGCATGGTTCAACCCTCTCGCTTCAGTCCATCCACTTCCAGCGGCAATGACTCGGTCGTACCCGGCCCCGGTCTCCCTGCAACGCGTACTGTGCGATGCAGGATCTCCGCGAAAGACATTCGTGATCCGTCAACGAATGGCTCTACTTCACCAACTCTAGGCAAGTAACCATTACGAAGGCATCCCACCGAGTCGATCCATCGACAACAAAAGTTGTATGGAGAGCTGAAAGGAAACAGGCCACCCGCGGCGTTATTCCTGCATCGCGGCTGCCCCACCAGGCGAATCTGAAGCCTATTTCTTCACGATCTTGCTGGCCGCGGCGTCTGGGCTGAACTCGTCGGCGGGCAGCGTCTGGTTGTACACCGCCTTGAACAAAAAGCGCTGGTTCACCATGTCGCCATTCCTAAATCGGGTGATGTTGTACGGAGTCTGAAATCCCTGCACATCGCGGTAGTTGTCATACTCTTCCGCGTCCTCGTTCTTATCCTTATAAAGCGGGTCGCGCCATTGAAAGCTGCGCCGCAACGGCAGGTGGGTCATCGCGTCCATCTGGATGGTGACTGCATCGTTCTTCGAAGAAATCAGCGTCACCTGGTCGGCCAGATGGCTCTCTACCAGTTTTTGTCCTTCGAATAGGAGGATGGTCTGGGGATCTTTCAGCCATTCCTTGACCACGGTCTCAATGGAATGGTCACGCCGCCTCAGATAATCCTCCACCTGGTCCTTGGGCAGCGGCTTCTTGCCGGAAAAAATCACTTCCCAGCCGTCCCGGCCGGTATAGATCTGCACCACGTCACGATGCTTGGTGAATTCGATCCGGTCGTGATCCGGCCACGCGTGATACTCCCAGTACTCCGCCGTCGCTCCCGAAGGCTTGCCGTGATAGAAGGCGGCCGTTCGCCCCTGGTACTCGCGGTTCTGCATGTTCAGCCACGCATCGCCGCCCAGCGCCTTCACCATGGCGTCCAGCGCCGTCTTGGCTTTCGCGGCGTTCGCCGCCGAGTCGTCCTGCTGGGCGTGGAGAGACATCGGCGCCGCAAGTGCCAGAACACAAACTGCCACAAAGGCAGGCAATATCGTTGGCTTGAAAAAAAGCAATCCCATTCTCCTCATCGTTTCGTCATCCCACCAGCACTGCGCCGCCGTTGGCATTCAGAATCTCGCCGCTGATAAACCCGGCCAGCGGCGTACACAAAAACAGCACCGGCCCGGCAATCTCTCGCGGATGTCCCGGTCGGCCCACGGGGATAGCTGCGGCTACCTTTGGGCCCAGTTCCGGATCTTCGAGCGTCCCCGCCGACATTTCCGTAGAAACCCACCCCGGCGCTACACAATTGACCAGGATTCCCTGTGGAGCGAGCTCGCTCGACAAACTCTTGGTGAGACTAATCAGCGCCCCTTTGGTCACGGCGTAATCGGCGTGGTACGCTTCGCCACGCTGTCCGGCAGTCGAACTGATCAATACGATGTGCCCGGCGGGCTCGCCTGGAGTTGGGCGCCCCTGCCTGAGCATCTGCCCCACCGTGGCTTGCACCAGTCCAAAAACAGAATCCAGATTCACGCCCATGGTTTGCCGCCATTGCGTCTCGGCCATCGTGCTGATAGGAGCATCGTCCGGTGGCCAGATGCCGTGATTGACGACCAGGCTGTCGAGCCGTCCAAATGCACCGATCGCTGTATCGACCAGCGCGCGGCCTTCGGCTGGCGAACTCAACTCCTGCTGGATGGCCACACACCGCGAAGCTCCCCCGCACGCATCTACCAACGCCGCCGCTCGGTCCCTGGCCTGTACGTAGCTGAAAACGACTCTCGCCCCAGCCTCGACAAAGAGACGCACCGTCTCCGCGCCGATACCGCGCGAGCCGCCGGTGATCAACACCACCTGATTGTCGAGGAAGAGAGACACGCCGCCCATACGGCTCACGCTACAGCAGGCGGGCGGCGCGGCGCAAACGTGGATGGGACCGGCTTAGACAGCGCGCAGCAATCGTCCGGGCAGCAGGATGATGCCACTCACCAGCCCCAGCACCCCGTCGACGGCAATCCCAAGGATGCGGAAGGGCAGCAGCAGCAGCCACACAAAGGGATACACGACCAGTGCTCCCAGCGCCAGCGGCCAGCAAAAGACGAGAAGCAGACACCACAACAGAAATTTCACCATAACTAATCTCGCAATCAAACATCCGTGAATACGGGAAAAAGCTGTCTCAGGTTCCGTGCGGGCGCGTCTAAGCTTTCTTGGCTTTTTCCTTCTCCGCCAGCAGCTTCTCGCGTTCCCGGATCAGCTTGTCGCGCTCCTTCAACGGCAGGTTCAGCACGGTCTGGGTTCGTTTCGGCAACTTGGCGTAGATCAACTCATGCGCCATGAGCAGTTCTTCCTCCCACTGCCTCGGACGCAGCACTCCCACCGTTCCACCGTCACCCAGAATGCTTTGGCCATGTAGGGCGCCGGAATGATCCCTTCTGTTTCCAGCAGCTCATGGTAACGCTCCGCCCCGCAATGGAACCAGGCAACGCCTGTGCCCTCGCCGTCCAGGTGGATCAGCGCAAACATCTTCCCGCCAATCGCCTTGTCTCCAGCCCAGAAGACCAGATGATGCCCCCAGTTGACACTCTCGGTCGCATGCGCCAGCGACAGACAAAAGGCGCGAAAGCGTTCGTTGTCCATGGGACAGAAGTCTAGCCGAAAAAGGAGCCTTTCCGCCTGATTGGCGAGAAGGCTGTATTCAGCTACGTTTCCTGACGTTTACGCCCCCGTCGTCAGCACCACCCGGAAGCGCGCCTTCCCGCTCATCATGCGGTCAAACGCTTCCGGCGCCTTCTCCAGCGGATACGTCTCGATACGTGCCTTGACTCCGGTCAGCGAACTGAAATTCAGCGTGTCCTCCGAATCCATCCCTGTCCCAGATGCCCACCCGCGAATCTCGCGGTTGCCCATGATCAGCGGAATCGCCGACGCCTCAAACGGCTTCTCCGGCACGCCGACAATGATCAGCCTCCCATTCGGCCCCAGCCCGCCCACTGCCTGGCTGAGAGATGGACCATCGGTCAGCGTCGAAAGGATCACATCCGCGCCGCCCAATTTCTGCAACTCAGCGGCGAAGTCATGCGTAGTCGAATCGATATAGGTATGTGCGCCCAACTCTTTAGCTAGCGGAGCCTTGTCCTGCCCTCTTGCAATTGCCACCGTGTTGTATCCGGCCTTCGCGGCAAACTGCACGCCCAGATGACCCAGGCCGCCGATGCCCAGGATGGCGACGAGGTCTCCGGCCTTCGCCCCGCTATGCCGCAGCGCGTTGAAGGTGGTTACGCCTGCGCACATCAGCGGGGCCGCGTCCACGTCCGACAGGTCCTCCGGAATCAACGCCAGCGCGTTGGCTGGAGCGATCACGTAATCCGCATACCCGCCGTCATAACTGATCCCAGAAATCTGCTGGTTCTGGCAAAGAATGAAATCTCCACGCCGGCAAGGCTCGCAATAGTTGCAATGCCCGCCATGCCAGCCCAACCCGACCCGCTGCCCGGCTTTGAAAACCGGCACGTTCGCTCCAACTGCATCGATCACGCCGGCAATCTCATGCCCAGGCACGCGCGGATATTGGATGCCGGGGAACAGGCCAAACTTGGTGATGGAATCGCTGTGGCATACCCCGCAGGCTTGCACGCGGATGCGCACATGGCCGGGGCCAGGCTCGGGAAAGTCGCGCTCGACCAGCTCAAACGAGCCGCCCGCCGCCGTCACTTGAAACGCACGTCCAGAAACTTGAGGCATGGGTTCGTACTCCTGAGCAGTTCGATGTGCATCAAGCGGCGAAGATGCATCCGAATGATGAAATGCCGGTTACATTAGACGGCGATCCGGCCACCCGTATGCAGATCCAGCGCAAACGGTACATCCTTGTCGGTCATCATGTCCCATCCTGTTCCGCGAAGAACTCCGTCTTCAATTTCCCGAATGGCAATTCCTTCCCAGGAGAGCCGATCGGATTGCCACGCCTCACCGTTGCGGCCCCAGGCCAGAATGGCGTGATGGCCTACGAACAGCAGCAGCCCCTGCTCCACCACTGGCACAATCTCCAGCACCGGCCGGTAAGCAATCATCGTGAATTGCTCCGGGCAGGTCGCATTGATCAGGTAGGCATACCCTCCCGAGACCGCACAGATCCAGTCCGGATCGGGCATGGACCAGAGGCCGCTGGGTGCGGCGGCATCGCGAAAACCCAGCGCGCAGGTCGCGAGAAATGGTACTGGCGCGATCGGCGCATCCATCGGATATTGCGCTGTCGAGCCGGCTAAACCCGTTTCCGGCCGGATCAGTACCTCCATTGCTCCTTTTTCAACCTCTTCCGCAACCGCCGGGTAGGTATAGTGTCGTGGTGGCAGGATCATCGGCCGGCTGGGCAAAATCTCCGCGATCCAGCGATGCGCGAAACTGCCATCGAACATGGTCGCGGTCATGCGTCAGCCTTATATCGGAGGATCCAATCCAATTGCTCTTCCGTGTCGGGTACCTGGCAACCACGCGCCCGCTCAATGGCGTCCAGAGCCTTGTTGCCGTCCCACCCGAGATGAATCAGCGTACATGCCGCCGTTACCGTGGCGCGTCCGATCGTTCCCTGGCAATGAATAGCGACTTTCTCTCCCGCGCGTATCCGATCCGCAACTCCAGCGACGAAATCCGTGAATTTCTCCCGGTGCGGCGGTACATGATGATCGGGGATGGGAAAAGACAAGAATTCAATACCTGCCATCCCGGCATAACGGCCTTCCTCGCGCAGTCCCAGCCATTCGGCTTCCTCCGGTTCCAGCATGGAAACCAGCGTGTCGACGCCGCCCTGCTTCAGGTCTGCGAGCTCTTTCTCGAGCCAATGGTCCCCGCGCGGCCGCAGCACCATCGCCAGGCCAGGCGCTCCTTCAATCCAGAAAAGTCCGTCGCTCATGCGCTCACGAACTGATCGACGCGCTCTTCCACACTTGGTATGCCCAGGCTGACGGCGGAAGCGTCTTCAAAGAGCGGAAGCAGATTGTCGAATTCCGACCTTGAATGCGTACCAGTCAAAGCGATGCGTACTGGGTAAAACAGATCGTTTCCAATCCTAGAGAACGCATCCGGCCCTCCGTCCCAGCCCAGCCCTGGCCAGCAAGGGTGTTCGATCAACTGCGTCTCGTACGCAGCATTGGAGCGCTCCATGTCAGTGCCTTCGATGCGAAGGAGACACTCGCTCCCTGTCCTGCGGACTAACCGAGAGTTATAAGGTGCCATTCTTGGCTGCCCCACGCGATGCAGGCTGCTGAGCGATGGGACAAAAGGTGCCCGGATACTGTTCAAACTCATAGCTCTTATGATACGATCCGCTGTCGCTCGAAGCACCTTCGTCTTGCCCACTTGGTAACTCCCCCTATAGCCAAATGGTCACCCGAGCGAAATTGAACATTCTTTGTTGCGCTGCAATCCGATGATTCGCATGCGACGTTCCTGCATAAGAAGGATCGCAGCTTCAACGATATGACTTGCCGCTGGGTCCCCCAGCCTGCGACGGGTCGCCCCGACAAACCGAACCAAACCCATTGACTGAGGATGCAAAATGAAAACACCTGAACTCGATTCACAGATTGAAACCATTGCCCAGGCGCGTCTTGACCGTCGCAAATTCTTCCGTCAGGCGGGCTATTTCGGCCTCGGCGCTGCTGCTTCCGGCCTGGCCCTTGCGGGAAATCCGGCCCGCGCCCAGTCCAACACGAACCAGACGAAGGACACCACCGCGGAAATTCTTACCGCCTTCCTGATCGCGGAAGACCTGGCTACCACGTTCTATTACAACGGCCTTGTCGGAGCCGTCATCCAGGATCCCATGCTCGCAGGTCCTGGCGGGTCAGCCACCCGCGTCTCTTCCTCGGGAAATGCAGGCAACGTGGATTATCTCCGCGCCGCTCTGTACCAGGAAATCGAGCACGCCCAGATCTTTCGCAACCTGCTTACCGGCAAACCCATCACGACCACCGCTGATCCCTACCAGACCTTTTACTTCCCAACGGGCACCTTCGATACCTTGAGCAACTTCCTCGGTATCCTCGACGCGCTGGAAAATGCGTTCATTGGCGCCTACATCACCGTCATCCAGGAATTCTCGGTGAAGGCTGCCCTGGCCGCTTCCGGCAAGTTGACCGGACCCGATGCCAAGTATTCCGCTCAGCAGTACGAAATCTTTGCCAAGTCCGCAGCGTCGATCATGGGCGTTGAGTGCGAACACCGCGTGCTCGCGAGCCCCGTGCCGCCGGAACAGATCGCCGCGATGCGCCTCTCGGCGCTGATCGTCAACCTCGCGATCCTCGGACCGCAGGCCTGGACCTGGCTCGAGCGCCTCTGCGAGGAGCTCCCCGATCTCGGCGTGA
>CAILBQ010000292.1 GCA_903832475.1 uncultured Acidobacteriota bacterium
GAGGATGTAGTCCTTGTACTGACCAGCGTCAACGACGCCCCTAAATGTATCGCAAGCTGCCCATGCGGTTTGATTGACCTGGTGCTGCGTGAGTTCATCTGTCATTTTTTCTTCCTTCCGGTAGTTACGGCCACGCTTAAGTCTTTTGCTTGGCTGTTGAGAATCAGGGACGTGAGGGTCTTGCGCTTTTCAGCCGAGAGGATCGCAAGCCTTTGTTCTTGTTCTGCCAAAGCGTGGATCTCTAAGATTTTTTGCTGCGTCTGTATGGCCGGGACCTCAATCTCCAGAGCCTCAAGACTAGCCTTCGGCAACATCCGCATATTGGTCCCACAGGCAATACTGTCGAAAAAGCGTTGCGCTGGCGCTTGGTTGATAGCCCAGGCAAGGTACTGGGGCGTAATGAAATTTGCCTTCGGACGAAGAATCATCAGCGGCAGTACGGCAAGAACAGGTTCAATGAAGCGGCCATCGAGGACTGACGCCGTATTGCGATCACCACGGGAGCGAAACACCACATCTCCGGCGCGAACAAGGTACCTGTCCACAGCACCGTCGATGGCGACGCGCGTGAGTCGGTCGGCAGCGATATCGCCGTTTGCGGAAATGTCTCTCAACTGGATCACAAGGACGCCTCCACTTTGCGTCGGCTCAAGACGCCCGCGTGCCGTGTACCCAGTCGAGATGGTGCATACTGAAGGAAGCTGCATAAAGTTTTCTCTGTAGTGCGATCTACAGAGTGCAACAGGATGCACCGAAAGTCAATCGAAAATTTGCAGTAGATATATCTACTGCATAAAATGGCGAGGAGCGAGGGCGGTCGACGGTCCTCAGCCAAGCAGATCTTCGGCTGCATGGCAGCTTTACTTGCTGATGTAGGCAAAGTGGCTGTTTTATCGGACACCTTGATACCATGCGTCCGATGGAAGAGCCACTGGGAGGGAATGGATGCGCGGAGTCTACGAAAAACCTGAAGGCAGCGGAATCTGGTGGATTCACTACTACGCTGCTGGGAAACGCCATCGTGAGAAGGTCGGTCGCAAGTCCGATGCCATCAAGCTGTACCAAAGCCGCAAGGCCGATGCGACTGCCGGTCGGAAACTCCCGGAGCTGCGCGACAGTAAAGTGGTTCGATTCTCTGAGTTGATCGATGACGCATTAGAGTTCGTAATCGACCATAAGGATCGCCGCAGCTATGTCAGCAAAGCCGAGATCGTTCGCAAAGCCTTCGGGTCAACGCCCGCCGCTGAAATTACCCCACAGGAGCTTGAACGCTGGCTCCGCTCCCACTGCAAGACACCCGCTACCGCCAACCGATACAAGGCATTCATTTCCCTCTGCTACCGCGAAGGCGTCCACAACAACAAGACGACCATCAATCCCGCACGGCAGGTTCGACACCGGCGCGAGGGCGTTGGTCGCCTGCGCTTCCTGAGCCGCGAAGAGTATGACAAGCTGTTCAAAGTCATCGACCGCCGTTTCCCCGAGCACCTGGCTGAGTTCATCATCTCTGTCAGTACTGGAATGCGCCTATCGGAGCAATATTCACTGACTTGGGGACAGGTGCATCTCGACCGACGCACCATCGATCTTACGAAGACCAAGAACGGCTCCGCTCGCACCGTCCATCTCAACTCGGACTCAGTGGCAGCTTTCCAGACGCTGAAGCACAAACTGCTCAGGCCCGCCGATCCAGTCTTCGTTCGGCAAGGCCCTCGCTTCGACACACGCTCGTGGTTCGTTCCCTGCTTACAGGACGCGGAGATCGAAGGTTATGTCTGGCACTCCAATCGCCACACCTTTTGCTCTTGGCTCGCGATGGCGGGTGCGTCGATCAAAGAGATTCAGGAGCTCGCCGGGCATAAGACCATTACGATGTCAGCTCGCTACAGCCACCTCTCCCCTGAACATCGCCTTTCAGTCATTGATCGCATCTCCTCGAAGCAGCCATCTTGAAGGAATGGGGGACGTGAAGTGCGTTTCTCAACTTTGGCTTCAAGTTGACCAAGACCATCGGCGAGATATTTAGCCACTGCTCGCGTCGGCGCACTACCGTTGGTGGGATAACGAGAGACATCAGTTCCTTAACCGAACCGCCGACAACTGGGATCATCGCTAAAGCAGCTCTGATCGTTCCAAGCGCAACGTCGCTTTGAGTTGGCTCAGGGTAGCGTTCGGCTCGACTTGAACTCAATGGGTTTGTCGGACAAAACGCCTCCTCAGAGGCGCCGCTCGGAACTATTCGGGCTCCTTCTCGATCATCCATTGCCCCAGATATTTCAACTTTGCAACTTCGGTTTCACCCCGGAACATACGATCACCTTGCCGTTTGTAGACCTGTGAGAGGAATTTCGGCGCAGTGGCCAACAGCGATGTCGGGACCTTTAACTGCTCCAGGCCTTTGTAATGGCTGCAGAAGTGATTGTGATAAGAGCCCACCCACGCGTATTTGCTCCATATATTGGGCTCTCCCGAAAACTCCTGCAACCGCCCAACGATGAGATCTCTGTGGCGCTCGATATCCTGCGCGAATCCCTCGGGGAGCCCCTCAGCGCCATCGACCGGTAGATAGAGGTAATTCACGAACATCTGACCGTCAGCGTCAACCAATAGCGAGCTGTTGTGTGGGGATTCCGCCACCTTCCCGTAGTAGGCAAGGTGATGATGGACAAGATCCATCGCCGACGGAGCGAGAACGACGCGGGGGTCTCGAGCCAATTTCGTTTCTGCCTCATAGGCATCGAGAAGACCTTTACCGAATACCAGGTCATCGTCCATGTATATGGGGCCCACGGTGACCCCACCCCGGACAAAGAATCCATGCTTGAGGAGCGTGTACTGCCAGAGTCCAAGGATGTAGATCATTCGTCCAAATTCGCTCTCTCCGTCATCGCGAATAGGGAAGCCAAGAACAACGTTGTCGGTGAACATCTTCACCGCGTAGGGAGCTTCTTTGATTCCGTGTGCTGTGTATTCTTCGTAATCGATCACGAGATCGATCTTGGCTTCGTTCAGAGCAGCGGTTAGATCTATGAGAAGTTGATTCGCGGTTCCATCCGTGGTCGCCTTCGACACACGCGCGCTAAAACCTAAAATGTCGAGATAGACAACCCACGAGCTGCGCATCCAAGGTTTGCCCGTTTTCGTTAGATACGGACTTTTGAGCGGGACTACTTCCATTTTTGGGTTCCTATTGTGGCTGTGCGACCACTGCTCCTCATTTTATCGATCAAGTTTTGGTCAGCCCTCCATCACCACGAACGCGCTCACAGACGAACGGGCTGGACGGTGTCACATGGACAGACGGACCGAAATTTCAGAAACGAACAGCCACCAGAACAGCCACCGGACGATTTTGGCCCCTCGAAAATCGAGGGGCCAATTGCTTATAAGTCCTTTATAATCTTGTGGTGCCGGGAGGGGGAATCGAACCCCCATGAAGTTGCCCTCGGCGGATTTTGAGTCCGCTGCGTCTGCCAGTTCCGCCATCCCGGCATGGGCTGGTGGGAGCCATAAGTATCGCATAACGACGAATCCTCCGTCACTCTCCCGCCGAATCACCCACCTTGACCGCGGAAAACCGCTGAATTCTCATTTCTTGCTACTCAACTCGTGGGAACGCACTCCTTCAAGTCTCACTTTTCCATTTTGAGCATGCGACAATGAAATGTGACCGCGATGACAACGTCTTCCTTTCCTGGTCAGAATTCTGACGCACAAAATCGCTCGGCTTCGGCGCCTGAGCCCGCGAACATCACCCCCGAACTGCTTGCCCTGCACAGCATCACTCCCGACGAGTACGAGCGCATACTGGCCGCGCTTGGCCGCGTGCCGTCGCTCACCGAACTGGGCATCTATTCGGTCATGTGGAGCGAGCACTGTTCCTACAAGTCGTCCAAGGTTCACCTCAAGCGGCTGCCAACGAAAAGCGATCGGGTCGTCCAGGGTCCTGGCGAGAACGCAGGCATCATCGACGTGGGCGACGGCTGGGCGTGTGCCTTCAAGATTGAAAGCCACAATCATCCCAGCTACATCGAGCCGCACCAGGGCGCAGCCACGGGAGTCGGCGGCATTCTGCGCGATATTTTCACCATGGGCGCGCGTCCTCTCGCGGTGATGGACTCACTTCGCTTTGGCCCCATCACAGACACAGAAGCGGGGCCCGGCGCTGAACCTCAGGAAGTTCTGCATAAGAATCACGCTATTGTCGAGGGCGTGGTCAGCGGCGTCGCCAGCTATGGCAATTGCTTCGGCGTTCCCAACCTGGGCGGCGAAACCAAGTTTGAAGCCTGCTACAGCGGCAATCCCCTGGTGAATGCCTTCGCTCTGGGCATGGTCAAAATCGACGAAATCTTCTATGGCAAGGCAGCCGGCGTGGGTAACCCCGTTATCTATGTCGGAGCCAAGACGGGCCGCGATGGCATCCACGGCGCCACGATGGCCAGCGAAGAGTTCCACGAAGGCACCGAGGCCAAGCGTCCCAACGTCCAGGTCGGCGACCCGTTCATGGAAAAGCTTCTCCTCGAAGCCTGTCTCGAAGCCATGAAAACTGGCGCCATCGTCGGCATTCAAGACATGGGCGCAGCAGGCCTCACCTGTTCCACGTGCGAAATGGGCGCGCGCGGCGGCGTCGGCCTCGATGTTGAACTCGACAACGTTCCGCAGCGCGAAACCGGCATGAACTCTTACGAGATCATGCTCTCCGAAAGCCAGGAGCGCATGCTGCTGGTTGCCGAAAAGGGAAGGGAAGACGAGGTTCTTTCCGTCTTCGCCAAGTGGGGTCTTGACGCCGTCATCGTCGGCACCGTCAAGCCGGAAGCGCGCCTTCGCATTCGTCACCACGGGATCCTGGTTGCCGATATTCCCAACGAATCTCTGACCGACGACGCTCCGCTTTACCATCGTCCCGTCGGCACATGGAGTGCCCCCGTTCCGCTCGAGCCTTCGCAGGAAGTTCTGGATGAAGTGTCCCGGCCGCGGAACTACACGGCGGATCTGAAGAAGCTGCTCGCCAGCTCGAATATCTGTTCCAAGCGGTGGGTCCACGAGCAGTACGACACCATGGTCCAGACCAATACGGTGCAGGGGCCTGGCGGCGAAGCCGGCGTCATGCGCATCAAGGGAACCGGCACCCCGGGCCACGAACGCGGCCTCGCCATGGCGCTCGACGGCAACGGCCGATGGTGTTATCTCAACCCCAAGCTCGGCGCTATGCACGCGGTCGCCGAAGCCGCCCGCAAAGTGGCCTGTACTGGAGCCATTCCCGTGGCCGCCACTAATTGCCTCAACTTCGGCAACCCCGAAAAGCCTGAGATCATGGCGCAGCTCTCCGCGGCAATCGACGGCATTGCTGAAGCCGCCACGGCCCTCGGCACCCCCATCACCGGCGGCAACGTATCGCTCTACAACGAAACCAAAGGGGTCGGCATTTACCCCACCCCCGTTATCGGAATTGTTGGCATTCTGGACGACGTCAGCAAAGCCGTTCCTGCCCATTTCCAGAAAGCTGGAGAACTCGTCCTTCTGATCGGCGAGGGCATGGGTGCCGACGTTCCGCTCATTGCATTAACCGAATTTGGTTCTACCGAATTTGCCAAGGAAGGCATCGGCGCGCTTTGGGGTGAGCCGCCGTATCTCGATCTCGAAGCGGAGTGGCAGTTGCATAAATGCCTTTCTGAACTTGCGGAGCAAGCCCTGATTTCTTCTGCCTGCGATGTCTCTGACGGCGGTATCGCTGTCGCGCTGGCGCAGGCTTCCTTCCGTCATTCGGTAGGAGCCACAGTAGGAACTGTTCCGGAAGAAGGCATCCCCGCGGCAGTCGGCCTCTTCGCAGAACCGGCAACCCGCGTGATCGTGACTTGCTCGCCAGCCATGAAAGAAAGGATCGAAGAACTGGTCTTCAGTTATCCAGAGCTTTCTTGCTGGCTGATCGGAGAGACCATCGCTGACCGGCTCATCATCAGTCATTCCGACAGTGCCTCTACCACCCCTTCGCGTCTTGTCGACTGTTCTCTCGCAGAACTGAGAGAGGCGTGGTCCAACTCGCTCGAGTTCGCCCTCCGCGAAGAGGTGTTGGCATGATCCGCCATCTCTACCAGGGCGTCCCCGGCACCCCCGATCAGAGCAAAGATGTCCGGCTTTCAGTCCCTCAGTCCCTTAGTCCCTTAGCCAATGAGTTTGTCGCCGCTGACGACAAGCTCAAAGAAGAGTGTGGTGTCGCCGCCGTTTACGGCCATCCCGACGCCGCGCGCCAGGTGTATCTAGGCCTCTACGCCCTGCAGCACCGCGGACAGGAATCCGCCGGCATCGCCAGCGCCAACGGCCACCATCTGTCCAACATCAAAGGCATGGGCCTGGTCTCCGAAATCTTTACCGACGACATCCTCGCCAAGCTTCCCGGCGACATGGCCATCGGCCACACGCGTTACTCGACGACCGGCGATTCTGCGCTCCTTAACGCCCAGCCCATCCGCGTCGACTCGACCAAGGGCCTGATCGCCATCGCCCACAATGGCAACCTGGTCAACCTCGGCAACCTGCGCACCACCCTCGAGCGTGCCGGAGCATTCTTTCAGACGACCTCAGACTCCGAAATCATCATCCAGCTCATCGCCCACTCCAAGGCCGGCAGCCTGGTCGACGCTATCGCCGACTCGCTCGCCCAGGTCGAAGGCGCTTTCTCCATCGTCATGATGACCCGCGACCGCATCTTCGCCGCGCGCGATCCGCGTGGGTTCCGCCCTCTCTCCATGGGACGAATCAAAAATGCGGACGGTCCCGACACCATCGTCTTCGCTTCGGAAACCTGTGCCTTCGACCTGTGGCGCGCCGAGTACGAGCGCGACGTTCTTCCCGGCGAACTCGTCATGGTCTCGGCCGATGGCGTCACCTCGCGCCAGTTCGCCAGCGGCGTCCCGCAATCGAGTTGCATTTTTGAACATGTCTACTTCGCCCGGCCCGACAGCCGCATCTACGGCCGCTGGGTGCAGCAAAGCCGCGAAGAAATGGGCCACCAGCTTGCCCGCGAATCTCACGTCCCCGCCGACATTGTCGTCCCCGTGCCCGACTCCGGCGTCACCGCCGCTCTCGGGTATGCAGAAGAGGCCAAACTGCCCTTCCGCTTCGGCCTCATCCGCAATCATTACGTAGGCCGCACCTTCATCGAACCGGAACAGCGCGTCCGAGACTTCGGCGTCAAGTTAAAACTGAATCCGGTGCGCAACCTGCTCGAAGGCAAGCGTGTCATCCTCATCGACGACTCCATCATTCGCGGGACAACGTCGCGCAAAATTGTCCGTATGGTACGCGGCGCCGGGGCCAAAGAAGTTCACCTGCGCATCAGCTGCCCGCCCACCATTTCGCCCTGCTTCTACGGCGTCGACACACCCAGCAAGCGCGACCTGATCGCCGCCAACAAGTCCGTCGAAGAAATCCGCCAGTTCATCGAAGCCGACACCTTATCCTATCTCTCCCTCGACGGCCTGATTCACTCCTGCGGCGCAGGCCCCAACGCCGAAAACGGCCCCACTCAGGTGCACGGATACTGCGTTGCCTGCTACACCGGCAACTATCCAACGCAGTGGGTGGACGTCGACGAGATTCTCCCCGCCTACAATCCGCGTCCCGACGAAGTCCAGCTTCCGCTTCTCGAAACAACGCGGGGCTGAATTGCCGTCCCTGGCACGAGCCGAGTCAGGACATCCATCGCCCTTCAAGGGATAACCGCGGGGCCTCACTCTGTAACAAAAAACTCATGTAGTTTCCTCCTCGGGCGTGCTTCTCTGATAGAGTGCCTGGTGCCAAACCGTCTTGCACCAACTTCCTAAAAGCGAGAAAACGCATGCCCTGTGACCCGCAAGAACTAAAACACGTTCCACTTTTTGAACTGCTCGATGACGAAGAGCTCGCCGTCCTCGCCGCACAGGTGCAGTTATGCCAGTTCGCGCCGCGTCAGCGTATTTTCAAAATCGGGGATGTGTCGATGCAGGCCTACGTCATGATGTCGGGCAAAGTCCGCGTCACCACCGTCGATGAAGACCAGCAGGAGGTCGTTATCGATGAGCCTGAACACGGCGACCTCTTCGGCTTTGCCTCCATGCTCGAACAGACGTTGCATCAGTCCAACGCCATGGCCGTGGAAGAATCCGTCTGTTTGGAATTGGACCGCGACGACATCGCCACGCTGCTGCAGCAGAAGCCCATGGCCGGCCTGGACATGCTGACCGTCCTGGGCCGCCAGTTCCACGCCTCTCAGCGGCTCATCCAGTCTCGCGCCAGCCGCAATGCAAATGAACTCATCGAAGAAGAAGCCACCTTTGGCGAACGCATCGCCGATGAGGTGGCTCGCTTCGGAGGGTCCTGGCATTTCATCATCTGGTTTGGAGTTGTCCTCGTCGCCTATTCCGCGCTGAACATCGTCTTGAAGCAGAACGCATGGGACCCTTACCCATTCATTCTTCTCAATCTCTTTCTGTCCATGCTCGCTTCCATCCAGGCGCCGGTCATCATGATGAGCCAGAATCGTCAGGACACAAAAGACCGTCTGCGCAGCGAGCTGGACTTTGATGTCAACCGCCGCGCCGAGTCGGAAATCCAGGCGCTCTCCCACAAGCTGAACCTGCTGACAGACAAGATCGGAGACATCGAAGAGCTGCTCCGATCCCCCGGCTCGCCTTCGTAAGAGAGTAAATGCCTGGAAAGTGTAAGGTGCGGCGTGATCGAATGCCCAGCGGACCGGTTTCACTCCCGCGTCGGTTCCGCCGCGCAGACGCTTCAGCTCAACTCAAAGAACAGCACTTCCGCCCCATCCGGTCCACCCAGAATGGACACTTCCGCCTCTTCTGAAAGTGCCACTCCGTCCCCTTGCGCCACCGGCTCACCGTTCACCACAGCCGCACCGCGCGCCACCTGCACCCAGCCGTGCTTGCGCGTGCCGAAAGCATGCTCGATTTTTGCGCCGGCATCGAGTTTCGCCGCATAGAGATCGGAATCCGTCTCCCATTTCAAGGAGCCGTCGCGCCCCTCGGGCGAAACCAGCAAATGCAGCAGGTTCCGCTCCGCCGCAACCGGAAACGCCTGCTGGCTGTAACTGGGTGCGACCCCCGGTTTGCTGGGCATCAGCCAGATCTGCAGCATGTGCGCCGGCGTCGTCGCCGAAGCGTTGTATTCCGAATGGCGAATGCCGGTGCCGGCTGACATGTGCTGCACTTCGCCCGGCACAATCACCCCGCCCGAGCCGATGGAATCCTTGTGCGCAATCCCGCCGTCGAGCACGTAAGTGACGATCTCCATCTCTTTGTGTCCGTGCGTGCCAAAGCCGCCCCCGCCCTGGATCACATCTTCATTGATCACGCGCAGCGCACGAAAACCCATGAACGCCGGATCGTAGTAGTCGGCAAAGGAGAAACTGAATTTTGAGTCAAGCCAGCCGTGATTGGCGTGGCCGCGATCGTTTGATTTTCGAACTGCAAGCATGGAAGCATCCCTCTGGGCAACCAGGCGCTCTATCTGTCGCCATTCGACGTAGCAAACCGTCAGCAGAAGTTGGAAGCTCGAATGCCTGATTGGAACACCAAATTGAGCGTTCGAAACTTTTCGCTGTCAGTGCCGGCGAACGGAGCCAGGCTGCACTCAATGGATGTGACGACCTTGAAAAAGGTGCAACCCGCCCCAGGGGTCGCGATCAGCTCTTGGCGGGCGCAGCCGCAGGTGCCGCGGTCGTGGCCGCAGCCGGCGCCGACGGAACCACCTGCGCCGAAGAAGTATCCCCAGCCCCCGTTTCAGAGCCGCCAGTTTTCGCAGCAACTTCCGGAGCTCCACCCTCCGGCTTGGCTGCCGCTTCGCCGGCCTTCGACCCACCCTTGCCCGCGTAGTCGTTCACATACCAGCCCGCGCCCTCAAAACGAAGCGCCGGCGCGGTCACCGGCCGGATCAACTCACCATGGCACTCGGGACACTCCGTCTCCGGCTTGGCGCTGAAACTCTGAATCTTCTCAAAACTGTAGCCGCACGAGGTGCAGCGATATTCGTACAGTGGCAAGGGGAACCCTCCGAATGAGCCTCACCGCCCGCGGGAAGCTTCTCTTGTCTTGATTCTAGCGGTTTCCGGCAATCCGCGGAGAAATGGCCATTTTGAAGCTTCGGCAGAAATTAAGCAAAAATCTTCTTGCACGCTAACCTAGGCTATGTGTTACCGTCAGTAGCATTATGAAAAGTAACGTTACAAGCGGTAACGATCTCCTCGACCACGACCCCTCTGAACTGGGCGAGCTCGAACGCAGCGTCCTCCAGCTCATGTGGCAGCACGGAACACTGACTGCCGACCGCGTTCGCGAAGAGCTGGACCAGCAGGATCGTCCCCTCAAGGATTCCACCATCCGAACCGTCCTGCGGCGTCTCGAAGAAAAAGGCTACGTCACCCATACCCTGGAAAACAGAACCTTCATCTATGCGCCAACCCAGGCTGCGCCTCTGGTCGCCGGCCGCGCCGTCAAGCGCATCCTCGACTGGTTTTGCGAAGGTTCGGTGGAGCAGCTCCTCGTCGGCATGGTCGACTCATCGGTGCTCGACCGCGAGGAACTGCAGCGCCTCGCTGACCGTATCGCAGCCGTCCAGTCCGTATCGGCCCGCCAAAAAGGAGGGAAATGATGCTCATCTTCATCCTCGAAGCCACGCTCCGCTCGCTCTTGATGGCCGCTGCCGTGTGGGGAGCCATCCGCCTCCTGCGCGTGCAATCCTTTCTTGCCCAGAAGATCGCCTGGGTCCTCGTCCTCGCCGGTGTCGCCGTCATGCCCTTCGTCATGCACTCCCCATGGCTGGCGTTTCGGCAGGCGATCCGCATCCCTGTGCACAGCCTCGCGCCCCGGCCGTCTCTGTCGAGTGCCGCGCAAAGCATCACGCGAGCCCAGACCACTGACAAGTCAGAACCTGAGGTCGTCGCCACCCACGCATGGGCCGCCTCGACAAAAAAGGCCAAGCCATCCGCAGCACACATCGCCGCCAGCGAAGAAGTGTTGGTCGTGAATACCAGCCAACCGGCTGAGCAAATTTCAACCGAGACACCCACCCAACGCGCCATCGTTACCGGAATCCAAATCAATCCCAGCCAGGCGGCGATCCCGGTCACCGCTGAATCCGCGCCCGCGAAGTCTTCCTGGAACTGGAGCAAGCTCCGCGCCATGGCCGTTTCGCTGTACCTCACCGTCGCCGGCCTGCTCTTGCTGCGCACCTTGCTCGGTCTGGTCATTGCCTTTCGCATCTGGCACTCCGCTAAACCGGCCGCCCATCTCGCCTATTACCTTGAGGACGCAGCGGATGTTCGTATCACTCGTTCGCTCAAGACCCCAGTCACCATCGGTTCCACCGTCATTCTTCCCGCAGAGTACCGCTCCTGGGACGAAGAAAAGCTGCGCATCGTTCTCGCTCACGAAGCCTCCCATGTCCGCCAGGGCGATTTCTACTTGCAGCTCGCATCGGCGCTCTACGTCTCGGCCTCCTGGTTCAGCCCACTCGGCTGGTGGCTGCAGCGCAAGCTCTCTGAACTGGGCGAAGCCCTCAGCGACCGCGCCGGCATGGAGCAGGCGCCAAGCGCCGCTTCCTACGCCCAGATCCTCCTTGACTTCGCGGCCATGCCGCGCCCCACCTTACCCCTCGCAGGAGTTGCCATGGCACGATCCTCCCATCTTTCCAGCCGCATCGATCGCATCCTCAACGGTCGCCTCGCCTTCCTGGATGGCCGCCGTCACGCCCTGCTGGCCGCTCTTCTCGTTCCCGCCTCCCTCTTCGCCGCCGTCACACTGGTGCGCGTTGTGCCCGCCGTCGAAGCCGCACAAGCATCCTCGATCAGCAGCATGCAGCAGGATGGAACGTCCTCAACAAAGTCCACAACGCAGACGTCTGGTCAGATGGACAGCCAAGTTACCAGCGACGTCAAGACCACCGTTGACGCGGCAGCCCAGGAGCCGGGTTCGTCCGATACGGCTGTCGCTCCCATCGCTCCTATCCCTCCTCAGGCGCCTTCTCGCCCCGTCGTCACCGCACCCGAAGCTCCCGAACCCCCGCCAGCTCCAGATGTCGAGTCGCCCGAACCGCCCCAGCCTCCGGAGCTGCCGAACGCCGGACATGGCTTCGCCTACAGCTACTCCGACGACGGCAACGATTCTTTCGCCATCATTCACGGCAAAGACAGCAACGTGAACCTGTCCGGCAATGCAGGCAAAGACCTCGAGAAGGCTCGTCAGAAATACCACAACGACTTCATCTGGTTCGAACATGACGGCAAATCCTACGTCATCACCGATCCCGCCATCCTGGCCCAGTCGGAAGCCATGTTTCGCTCCAATCCCGAGCTGAAACTTCGTCAGGAAAAACTCCAGGCGCGTCAGAAGGAATTGAACCGGCGTATGGCTGAACTGGACTCGCAAAATCGGCCCCGCACCGAAGCGATGGCTCGCCTCCAGGCTCAGCTCGGCGCCAAGCAAAGTGAACTCGGACGGCAGATGGCGCAGTTCAATCGAGACATGGCCAGAATGCAGCTGA
>CAILBQ010000293.1 GCA_903832475.1 uncultured Acidobacteriota bacterium
CGCTGCAAGAGTTCAGAAGTGATCATACTCTCGGCATGAATTGCCTCTAAGATCTGCCCATTGGCTACTGGCGCGAGAACGTCAAGATTTCCATGGAAGAGGCGGAACTGCAGCCGGCATGGAAAGGCACGTTGAATGCTCTCGCTAACAGCGAAGCCAAATGCGCTTTCAAAGACCAGGAGCTTGAGCTGGCTGACACGGTCGTAGTCCCAAGTACGTTTGTGAAAGATACTCTCGCCCTGTATCCCGGCTCGGCAAAGAACATCGTAATCAATCCCTTTGGTGTTCCTGCAAAGATAGCTCCGCCCCGAACAGTCACCGACGCGGACAAACCGCTGCGTGTGTTGTACGTGGGGTCGCTGACCCAGAGAAAGGGAATTGCCTATTTATTCGAAGCCATTGAAAGAGCGGGGAAAGCAGTCACTCTGACCATCATCGGTCGCAAGGTCGGCAGTTCGGAGTTACTCGACCAATATTGCGAAAAACATCGCTGGATCTCAACGTTGCCCCACCCTGAAATCCTTGGCGAAATGCAAAATCATGACGTGTTCGTCTTTCCATCCCTTTTCGAAGGAATGGCGCTCGTCACCGGAGAAGCGTTGTCGCAAGGGCTCCCCGTCATCACCACCCCAAACTCCGGCGGCGCTGACATACTGCGCGATGCCGTCGACGGATGGATCGTGCCTATTCGCAATCCAGCAGCCATCACAGAGCGCCTGCTGCAATTACACGATGACCGCACACTTCTCAAGCAAATGAGCGACTCGGCTCGGCAACGTGCAGCACAACTCGACTGGCAAGGTTATAAAGACCGAACCATTCAGCTGGTGCGAGACATCTTGGCGTAGAAACCTATGTCGCGACTGGCTTCGGCGCTGCCGACAGCCACCCGAAAAAGAATGTGCCCACGACGATGATCGCCAGCATACCGGCCCACACCACGCCCGCCTGCGTGGTGGCGAGGTTTTCGCGGGCTTCCACTTCACGCATGTTGCGCCCGGCCAGCACAAAACCGCCTGTGGCAACATGGCGCATGACAGCCGCGATGCGGACGCCCCGCCTTGGCTGCCATGTAAAGCGTTCCTCGCCTCGCTCGCGAACATGAGAAAAAACACCAGCAGGTGGCAGGGGCGACTCTCCATTCAGCACTGCAGAAGAAGCCACCGCATGTCCAGCTTCATCAAAAGCCATGGTGAACGGCGAAAGGCTTTCATCCATTTCGACAGCATCCTTCGCGACCAGTGTCGTCGGTTCTGCGCCGTGCTCCAGCGCCGTCTTCAGGTTCCCCGTGATTTCCACCTGCGGGTCATTCGCGCCCAGCCGTAACACCTGCTGCGGAATGATGGCCAGCCCCAATGCCAGCACGGTTGAAAGGGCGGCAAGAATCAACGCGCTGTACAGCAGGATCGGGCGGGTAAGCGTATCGCGAAACATAGCCAGATTCTCCTTGAGCAGGGATATTGGAAGGTCTTTCAGAAGGATCGTCATCAGCACGAGAGAGGGCAACTCAGCGTCGTCGATTGCATCACGGACCGCTTGCACCATGGCCTCTCCGTAGGCGGCTCGAAAGCGAACGGGATACAGCCAGATGGCGCTTTCATAGGTGCGCAAAATCGCGCCGGCGCCAGGTATGATCTTGCTCATGAAGCACCCTTGGTGGGCAGCAGACCCCGCTGACGCGCAGCGCTGAGCGCATTCTCCATGCGCGCCAGTTCAGCGTCGAGCACGGCACGGCCTGTGTCTGTGAGCCGATAGTAGCGGCGGCGCTGATCGTCCGACGTATCAGCCTCCAGGACCAGGCCGTCGCGCATCAAGCGCTCCAGTGTGCCGTAGAGCGTGCCAGGTCCCATGGCGACCCCGCCCCCTTGATCTGTGCGCGCGTCTTTCATCATGGCGTAGCCATGGCGCTCGCCGCCCGCAAGCGAAAATAAGATCGCAAACACCGCAGGACTAGGAGGAGGAGACATCTGCATGTCGACACAATATATCCGTTGCGGATATATTGCAATATTTATTTGGCAAGGCTACAAGGCTTCGCAATTCCAGACTCAGTGCGAGCGCTCCAGGCTTACATCCACGTCAACTGTGCGCGCGTCATCATGCAACACCAGGCCGTAACGCAGGCCGTTGTGCAGAAAAAGCCGCTCCAGAACCGGGTTGACGTCCTTCGTTGCAGTCATGCTCCGAATGGCGCCCTCATTGAAGGTTGACCCTTGTGGCATCGGCCACGCGGATGTCAGCAGGCTGCGTACCTCATCCGACACATTCGAGACTTTTAGCTTACCCATCGTGTAGACGGCGCCTGCATCCGCGGTTACGGCATAGCTCACGATTCGGGAGGTACGGTCATAGGCAGGCGTAGCGTGCACAACGGCTTTCATGTAGCCCTGGTTGTGGTATTGCCGCAAGACAAACAGCCAACTGCCGCGCAGTTTTTCGAGCGAAGCGATCTCCCCGGAATGCAGGTCACTCTGCTTATCAAACACCTCCTGCGAGATCACCATGGCTGGGGCAAGCTGCACCCGGCCCAAACGATATTGCGGACCTTCTTCGACCGAGACCCTGACAGGAACCTGTACAACTCCTTCGCGATCTGTCGTGAACGCCGGCTGCGCGGCTGCGTGCACAATCGCTTCCAGATATCCCTGCTCATGATAAAAGTTCCCCAGATCGGCTTCCAACTGGCTCGTCGACCCGCTGCTGCTGAAGGTTGAACCGATGCTCTTGCTGGTCAAAGTGCGCGTCTTGGGAGCCAACTCGGGGGACGCGCCTTCTACCTGGATCTCTCCTACGTGAATGGGAG
>CAILBQ010000294.1 GCA_903832475.1 uncultured Acidobacteriota bacterium
AGTTCCGCCGCCTTGGCCACAATGACCGCGCGCTCCTTGTAGGTCTTGTACTTCCAGGTCTTGAAGCACGATGCCGCGGCGGCCAGCTTGGTTTCAAGTTGGCTGTCTGACAGCGTTTCAAAGGTCTTGAGGATCTTGCCGTCGAACGGGTTAATGCTCTGATAACTCATGGGGTATTCCTTGCGTCTTTCAATGTGGATGTGGTCTTGGGTGTTCCGCGTGGGCGCCTGCTAGGCTTCGATGATTACCTTGAGCGCACGGGTCTTGGCCGCGTGTCCGAAGGTTTCATACGCTTCGAGAATCTGGCCAAGTTTGAAGCGGTGGGTGATGAGCAGCTTCGGGTCGAGCTTGTGGGAGCGAAGCGTGTTCAGCAGCATGGGCGTGCTCACCGTGTCGACCAGGCGAGTCGTAATGGAAATGTTGCGGTCCCAGAGGCTCTCCAGGTGGAGGTCCACCTTGGTGCCGTGTACGCCAATATTGGCGATCGTTCCACCCGGCGCCACGAGTTGCGCGCAGAGCTCAAAGGTCGCCGGAAGGCCGACCGCCTCGATGGCCGTGTCTACGCCGCGGCCCTCTGTCATCTTCATGACTGCGGCAACGGCCTTGCCGTCGCCGCTGTTGACGGTTGAGGTGGCGCCGAAGCGCTTGGCCACTTCGAGGCGATTGTCGTCGAGATCGATCATGATGATCTCGGCGGGCGAGTAGAACTGCGCCGTGAGTAGCGCCGCAAGCCCAATTGGACCGGAGCCCACGATGGCGACGGTGCTACCGGGCTGGACCTTACCGTTGAGTACCCCGCATTCGAAGCCCGTGGGCAGAATGTCGCTGAGCATCACCAGTGCCTCTTCATCGGCGCCGGCCGGGATCGGATACAGGCTGGAGTCGGCGTGCGGGATGCGCACGAACTCGGCTTGGGTGCCATCGATCGTATTGCCGAGAATCCAGCCACCCGTCGTGCAGTGCGAGTACATCAGCTTGCGGCAATAGATGCATTTTCCGCAGGCGCTGATACAAGAGATCAGAACCCGGTCGCCGGCCTTGAAGGCGGTGACGGCCGATCCGACCCCGTCGACAACACCAACACCTTCATGTCCCAGTATGCGTCCCGGTTGGCAGCTCGGCACGTCACCCTTGAGGATGTGCAGATCCGTGCCACAGATGGTCGTCTTGCTGATTTTGATGATGGCGTCGGTGGGTGCCGCGATCGCCGGCTTCGCATGCTCCTGGAGTGCCTTCTTTCCTGGACCAAGGTAAACCAAAGCCTGCATTGCGTAACTCCACACGTGGGTTTGTGACGCCAGCCTGCCACCTGCTGTCTGCGCCCGATCCGTAAGACTGCTCCGGAAGGAGGGGCGGGTCTGTGCGTTGGCATACGCGCACACGGATCACAAGCAGCAGCGAACGCTACGGGAGTTGCGCGATCGCTGACGCCACTTCTCACCGTTGGCCAGCCTGGTGCACTGGCGCACAGACGCTCTGGGTGATTCACACCAGCATCGGCGCTCGTCTTTTTGGCACTTGGAGACGACGACTATGAAAACGGATGCGCAGCTGAAGCAGGACATCATTGCGGAACTCACGTGGGAACCGTCTGTGAATGCCTCGCAGACCGGCGTCGAAGTCAAGAACGGCACCGTCACGCTGGCGGGTCACGTCGACAGCTATACAGAAAAGTGGCAGGCCGAGCGCGCCGCTCAACGCGTATCGGGCGTCAAGGGCCTGGCGGTTGAAATCGACGTCAAGCTTCCTGGACTCAGCAAGCGCACGGATGCGGACATCGCGCGATCGGCCCAGAACAGCTTGGAGTGGACCTCGTGGTTGCCGAAGGACTCCATCAAAGTCAAGGCCGAGAATGGCTGGATTACGCTGTCGGGTGAGGCCGAATGGGACTATCAGCGACAGTCCGCGAAGGACGCAGTTCGCTCGCTGCTCGGTGTGGTCGGCGTCAGCGATGAAATCTCCATCAAGCCGAAGGCGTCAATGACCACCGTCAAGTCGGAGATCGAAGCGGCACTGAAGCGCCGTGCCCAGACTGATGCGCAGCAGATATCCGTTGATGTCCGTGGCGCCGACGTAACGCTGTCTGGCAGCGTGCACAGCTGGTCCGAGCGTGAACTGGCGGCGAGCTCTGCCTGGTCGACGCCTGGCGTGCGCAAGGTCGTTGACAACATCACGATCGCCTACTGAGGGCAGTTAGCGCCGACGGGTTCGGCCCTCCTACCCACTATCGTCGACGACGTTTTGACCGGTTTCATAGAAGGATTAGCTCATGGATAACACAGAATCACCTTTTTTCGAATTTAAAACCCACGGCGAGGCAGAAGAAGCCATACAGCTTTTGAACCGATCCGGGTTCGACGTCAAGAAGCTGTCGTTGGTCGGCAAGGGCTATCACAGTGAAGAGAACCCGATTGGCTTCTATACTGCTGGTGATCGCATCAAGACCTGGGGCGGCACTGGGGCATTCTGGGGCGCCCTGTGGGGCCTGCTGCTTGCACCTGGCGTCTTCTTCCTCCCGGGCATCGGGCTCGTCGCGATGGCCGGCCCCGTCGTCGCGGCTCTGGTCGGCGCGCTGGAAGGGGCCGTCGTGGTGGGAGGCTTATCAGCCCTGGGAGCGGCGTTGACTCAGATTGGTATGCCAAAGGATCAGGTCCTGAAGTTCGAGACGGCCCTGAAGGCTGACCGCTATGTTCTATTGGTGCACGGGACTACCGACGAGGTATCTCGAGCCCACTCAGTGCTGGCCAACTCAAAGGCTCTCAACGCAGCTTAACAACGCTGGCGCTTGAACAAGCGATGAACGCAGGCGGGGCAGTCGAACCCTGCTCCGAGGAGCACGGGCGTCGAACCGTGAATTCGACGCCTGTGCTTCCTCCTGCTCTTGAGCCGCCACCCGCGTCGCGAAACGTTGCTCCGCGTCTAGTCGTGTACGCGGCGCTCGCCGGAAACCTGGCGATTGCGCTGATCAAGTTCGTGGCGGCGGCGTTTACCGGCAGCTCGGCCATGCTGAGCGAGGCGGTGCATTCGCTGGTTGATACGATCAAGGAGCTCCTGCTGCTCTATGGGTTGAAGCGGGCTGATAGGCGTCCTGACATCAGCCATCCGTTTGGCTACGGGCGCGAGCTCTACTTCTGGAGCTTTATCGTTGCACTTTCGGTTTTTGCACTTGGGGCCGGCGTGTCTCTGTACGAGGGCATTAACCACTTGCAGAATCCCGTGCCGATGGACAGGCCGGTCCTGAACTATCTGGTCCTGCTTGCCTTCTTCATTTGTGAGGCGGCGTCGTGGCGGGTGGGCTTTCGGGCATTCCGTGCCAGCAAGGGCACATTGGGCTATATGGGCGCATTCCGGGCCAGCAAGGATCCGAGCACGTTTATCGTCCTGTTTGAGGACAGCGCCGCGCTGATTGGCTTGATCATCGCAGCAGTTGGCATTTCCTGCGCCCTGATATTCCAGCAGCCGCGGTATGACGGCTTGGCATCCATCGGCATTGGCCTGGTCCTGGCGATTTCATCCATCCTCCTGGCTCGGGAAACCAAAGGGCTTTTGATCGGTGAACCCGCTCTGCCCCTCGTACGGGATTCAATATTGCGGATTGCCACTGAGGACCCGGATGTCCATCAAGCCAACGGCGTGTTGACCGTACAGATGGGCCCCAATCAAGTGTTGGCGGCGCTGAGCGCTGAATTCCACGCCGGACTCACTACGCGCCAGATAGAACTCTGCATTGGCCGAATGGAAATCGCAATCAAGACTGCCAAGCTCGGTGTGGCCACAGTCTTGATCAAGCCCCAGACCGCGGAGACTTGGCGACGCCGTGTTGCGGACTTGGATGCGACGCGGAAGGAAATACGCGGTGGCTCGCAGTAAATTGGAATTCTGCCGCGTGGAGCGTTGCTCGCCCGACAGCGGACCTCGCCGCTTGACACCGAATGACAGCAGGCTGCAATACCGCCGCCGGGCGCTTGGTACGCCGCCGTACTTACAAGAGCGAGCCCTGGCCGTATGCTCAGGCGGATTGTGCGGCTTCCGGATGGCGAGCTCCCCTTTCGCTCAGCGCATTTCGCAGTACCTCGGGACAAAAGAACATGAAAACTCCCTCACACGAACTCGAGCCATCGTTCCTTGCCCTCCAGCGACCGAAGCTGCTCGCGCTTCGCAGCCACCTGCAACGCTCCATGGATGGCGATGCTGACGAAGCCGTGCAGGCCGAGTTGGCGGACCAGGATCATGCCAATGAATTCGAAGACCGGGCACAGGTCCTGGCCATTGCGGACAACGACCGGATCCTGTCGCGCCAACTGGGCCAGGAACGAATTGCGATCGATCGGGCGCTTGCAAAGCTTGACGAGGGCACCTACGGAATCTCGGACGTCAGCGGACTGCCGATTCCGATCTCGCGCCTGCAGGCATGCCCGCAGGCGACCTGAACGACTTGCAGTACCTCGCACTCTCGTTCGTCCTCTGCCTGGCATGTTCGGCGCTGGGATTCATTCGCGCCGTCAACTTCGTCGGCGCGGGCTACGCCGCATCGATTGCGGCAGAAGCTGCCGCTGCAGCCATTCTCTACGCGGCGACTCTTTCTGGCTGGCCTCTCATCCAGGTACTGCTGCTCTGCGCCTACGGCATTCGCCTCGGGAGCTACCTGACGCTGCGCGATCGTAACCGCGGGTACCAGGATCATCAGTCACCCCAGGGAGCGCGGCGCAGCCCACCTGGGATGATGGCGAAGATCGCCATCTGGATAGGTGTCTCGACCCTGTATGTCCTCATGGCGCTTCCCGCCTTCCTCACCCTGTCGGCACAGGCCCACGGCCTGCCGCTCGGGTCGGTGCCTGCTGGTGTCGTGCTCATGGCACTGGGACTCGGACTTGAAACTGTCGCGGACTGGCAGAAGTTCCGGTTCAAGGCGGGAGCGCCCACCCTGCTTTGCAAGACCGGCCTCTACCGGTTTGTACGATGCCCGAACTACCTCGGAGAAATGCTCTTCTGGAGCGGCCTCTGGCTGTCCGCACTATCGGCCTACCAGGGATGGCTTGAATGCAGTCTCAGCACTCTGGGACTGGCGTCCATCCTTGGGATCATGATCGGCGCAACCCGCCGCCTTGAGGGTGAACAGGTACGGCACTATGGGGCGGACCCCACCTTCGCAGCCTACCGCAAGAGCGTCCCCATCCTGCTCCCGTTCCTTCCGCTCTACAGCCTGCGCGGGGCCGCGGCACGCTGAGCGTGGCAACTCCACGCGTCTGTGTAGCGGGTGCCACGGGCTACCTCGGCACGAGGGTTGTGGCAGCGCTGCGGTCACGCGGACTCGAGGTCACAGCGATTGTCCGGAACCAGATCGAGAGCCCGGCGCTGCGAACGCTGGTGAGGCTCGGCGCCTCGATTGCGGCGGTTGATGCCGCATGCAAGGGGTCTTACGAACCCGTGCTCGCGAATATCGACGTTGCCATCTCCTGCCTGGCGTCACGCAATGCCGGGCAGGAGATGGCCAATGACTTCTGGGCGATAGACCGGGACGCGACCCTGCGCTTCGGGAGGACCGCTGTAGCCTGCGGCGCGCGCCACGTCATGCTGGTTGCCACGTTCGAGGGACCTGCATCCCGTCGCCAGTCCGAATTCAGCGACGCCAAGGAGCAAGCGGTGGATGGCGTCCGCCTGGCCTGCCAGACCGCACACGTCGCGCTGACTGTGATCAGGCCGACAGCCTATTTCAGCGACCTGACAGACCGGGCGTTCGATTCGATTGCGAAGCACCACCGCTATACGCAGATTGGCGACGGGTCACACCGCATCAATCCCATCGATGGCGATGATGTAGCTGAATTCATTTGTAATCACCTCAACCCGGACGTCGCCCTTGATCGCGAGTACCCGATCGGCGGCCCGGACATTATGACCTTCCATGAGATCGGTTGCCTGGCGGCCGAATGTCTGGGGACGCAAGGGACACTTCGGTTCCGCAGCGTTCCGATCGCCGCGTTGCGGCTACTGGCCGCCCTAGCCGGAGGCGCAGGCAAACTGTCCCGTCGTTGGCGTCAATCGGCGGCCATCCTGAACTGGATGATCTACGCGGGAACCCATGATGCCGTCGCGTTACGCACCGGCCGGCGGCACCTTCAAAGCGTCTTTGCCGCCAAGAGTTCAGATCTGGAGTCGCGACGGTCCGTCCCTGGCTCGTTCAAGCCATAGGCGAACCCGTTCTGCCAACCGCACTGCCTGGATGACGCATGGCCGCAGGACCGGAAAACATCCGGCCCTGCGGACCCAAAGCTCCAGAAGATGCGTCAGAGGTCCGTGTACTCTACCGCGAGGTTGTTCTCCACGTTCCACACGCCGGGCGCATTCCACGCCAGGCGGCCTGCTTCGTCCTTCTGGTACCAGGAGCCGACGATCCCGCTGAGCGTTGCCTTGTGACCGGAGACCTGCACTCGGATCTCATTCTCCGACGTTGACCAGTTTCGCGCCAGGGCGCTCTCGATATCTGCTGTCTCGATGGCATCTTCCGACCGGGACTTGAGCTTGATGTTGTTTGACACGCCATTCACTCCCACCAGGCTTCTTACCGCCTTCGCGGCAGCCTCACTCTGGTAGTTAAATTCCACTTCGCCATCAAGCGTCACCCAGCCCTTTTCGACGCGCGCCTTGACCTTGTCGCCTGGAATCTCCCAATTCCACTTGAGCGCCCGGACAATTTCCGCCGCGATGTCGTTGTCGTCCTTCTTGGCCCAGCTGCTTGGGTACTTGATTTCCAGCTTCTCGACCACCGCCTTGACGCCAACTACCCTCTTCACCGCGTCCTCGGCCTCGCTCTTCTTGGCGTAGCTGTCAACGGAGCCGCTGAGCGTGACGATGCCGTTGCTGGCTGACACACCGATCTCAGCGGACCGCAGCAGCGGCTCCCACTTGAGCTGCGCCATAACATCTTTTTGCAATTGCGAGTCGGTCTTCATGATTCTTCCTTTCGTTACAAATGGAATTTGTCTGACTGAACTTCTGCGCCGCACGGCCCCTGGTAAGCCAACGGATTAGGGCGCGTTATCCATTTTAGGCCCTGGCCTGCTAGCTGTTATGTACGTTGCCGTACGTGCTATTGGCTGTGCGCCTTCATTGCCGGACTCAATGCGCAACAGATCGAACTGTGCATTCCTGACTGCCTGACGGCAGCCAGTGCTGGCGTCTGCGATTCCGATGCGACGGTGCACCTCGCGCCGGCTTGGCCGCCAGTCTGATGGCGTGCATGCAC
>CAILBQ010000295.1 GCA_903832475.1 uncultured Acidobacteriota bacterium
CCACACTCAGGCCCTCCCCCAATTCAAGCAAGGAACCCAAGGAGAATTCGTGATTCGAAGATTAAGCATCCTGCTGCTCTCTGTGGTCGCTGTCTTATCGCGCTCCAACTCCGATTCCCAAGCCCAATCCGTCTTGACGCATCACACGCGAGAGGTTGTTCGCAACGGTGAGGCCAAGCCGATTGGCCGCCTGCCCGCCGACAAGATCATGAGTCTGGACCTTGTGTTGCCGCTTCGCGATTCGGCTGGGCTGAGCCGGTTTCTTGAAGATGTGTACAACCCGGGGAGCGGCATTTACAAGCACTACTTGACGCCTTCGGAGTTCACGTCCCGCTTTGGCCCGACGCAGAAGGACTATGAGGCAGTTCAGCGTTTCGCCGAAACCAATGGCCTCAAGGTAACGGGCGGCACCCGCGACGGCATGGAAGTGCAGGTCAGGGGAACCGTGATGGCGATTGAAAGCGCGTTTCACATCAATTTGCGCACCTTTCAGCATCCCACCGAGAACCGCATTTTCTACGCGCCTGACCGAGAGCCGGTCGCCAACCTCCCGTTCTCTCTCTGGCACGTATCGGGACTCGACAATTACTCGATTCCGCATCCTCTCTTTGTGAAGAGAAGCGACTACGCCGCTGCGCACGGCATTGCGCCTGAAGAGGTTGTCAAGCATGCCACCACCGGCTCGGGCCCATCGGCTTCGTTCCTGGGCAGCGACATGCGCGCTGCATACTACGGCAGCGGACCGCTCACCGGGGCCGGGCAGAACCTTGGCTTATTCGAATATGAAGGTACGGATCTGGCAGATCTGACGACCTACTTCAAGAATGTCGGCCAGACCAACAATGTTCCCATCACACTGCTTTCCGTCGACGGCACCAGTACCTCCTGCTTGAATGCAGCCGGCTGCGACGACACGGAGCAGACGCTGGATATGACCCAGGCGATCGGCATGGCTCCGGGCCTTGCCAGTCTGACCAACTACATCGGTTCGACGGACACGGCCATCATCAGCGCTATGACCACGCACAACCCGCTGCCGACCACCATTGGCTGCTCGTGGGGATGGACGCCGGCTGATCCCAGCACGCTCGACCCGTATTTTCAGAAGATGGCGGCCCAGGGACAGAACTTCTTCGCGGCTTCCGGAGACAGCTCGACATGGTCGTCACGCAACGAGGCCTGGCCGGCGGACGATGCGTATGTTGTTTCGGTGGGCGGCACGGACCTGGTGACAGCCAGCGCTGCCGGGCCTTGGTCGTCAGAAACCGCATGGGTCGACTCGGGCGGCGGCATTTCGCCCGATTCGATCGCCATTCCCGCTTATCAGCAGCTTTCGGGCGTCATCACATCCAGCAACAAGGGTTCAACCACGCTGCGCAACGGACCCGACGTTTCCGCCAACGCGAATTTCACCTTCTACACCTGCGCGGACCAAACAACCTGCCTTGCCAACAGCTACGGCGGTACCAGCTTTGCCGCACCGATGTGGGCAGGTTACATCGCGCTCGTCAATCAGCAGCTCGTCGCCAATGGCAGCTCAACGATTGGCTTCCTGAACTCGACGATCTACGCGGATAACGTAACTTCTTCCTACAGCACCAACTTCCACGACATCACCAGCGGCACGTCCGGCAGCTACTCGGCGGTGACGGGGTATGACCTGGTTACAGGCTGGGGCAGCCCCAACACCGGATTGATCAGCGCTCTGACCGGCTCATCGACGCAGACGCCGAGCTTTACGCTGAGCGCTTCCCCGACGGCTGTTTCGGTGGTGGTCGGCAACAGCGGCAGCTCAACACTAACGACGACGGTTGCGGGCGGATTCAGTTCTGCGATTGCCCTGAGCGCGTCTGGCCAGCCTACGGGCGTTACCGTCGGCTTCAGCCCAACCTCGATCGCGTCGCCCGGCTCGGGAACCTCAAGCGCGACGTTTACTGTCGCATCCACGACGGCGACCGGAACGTATCCCATCACCATCACTGGAACTGGTGGCGGGATCACGCATACGGCTACTGTGACCTTGACGGTTACGGCAGTCGCTACCCCGGCGTTCACGTTCTCGGCTTCTCCTACGGCTGTCACGGTGAAAGACGGCAGCAGCGGGACATCGACTGTCACGACCGCGGTGTCGGGTGGCTTCAATTCTGCGATCGCTTTGAGCGCGAGCGGTCAGCCATCGGGAGTTACGGTTGGCTTCAGCCCCGCTTCCATAGCTGCACCGGGTTCGGGGACGTCAGCGGTAACCTTTACGGTTGCTTCGACGACAGCGACTGGCACCTATTCCATCACTCTTACGGGAACTGGCGGCGGAATTACACACACGGCCACCGTTTCGCTCACGGTCTCAGCGGCCACGACGGGGACTTTCACTGTGTCCGTCTCTCCGACGTCAGGCTATCTGGCCCAGGGGCAGAGTGGCTACGGTGTGGTCACGGTCTCTGTCTCAGGCGGCTTTAATGCCGCGGTAACGCTGTCGGCAACGGGTGTTCCGTCGGGCGTCACTTCCAGCTTCAGCCCGGCCTCGATTGCGGCACCGGGATCGGGAACCTCTGACTTCAACCTTTCCGTCTCTCGCACTGCGCCCATCGGAACGTACCCCATCACCATCACGGCAACCGGCGGCGGGGTGACCAAATCCACAACGCTGACCTTCCAAATCAGGCGCTAAGCCGACGCATGCAGCTTTGACACGAGGCTGTATCGTTGTCCAACAAGTGATAAGGCTCGGGCTGAATCAGCTCGGGCCTTCTTTTGTGGTGAGGATGCCGCGGCAGGTACAGGTGAGTAACGCGGATGCCCGAATTTACACAATGTGTATTGACGGACTTTGCCGTCCGCGCTACTCTCGTCGCAGATACAGGATTTGGCCACCTACGCCATCCCGCATTGCATGCCGGCCGATCGAGGCCGAGTACGCGCCTGTATCTCCTGCCCCACTTCCGACATCCAATTCATAACAGCAAGTTCACCGCTGACCACGCACGTGGCAGCCACGGAGGCCGTCTAGACCCTTGAAAATCGCTCTGGAGATCACGCCCAACCTCGAGCCCCTGTTCGGGACTCGCGACGAAAATCTGAGCCTCATGGAAGATTCCCTCGGTGTACGGATTGATCTCCGCTCCGACGCGGTCCACGTGCAGGGACCCGAAGAGAGCGTCGGCAGGGTCAAGCGCATCTTTGCCGACTTTGAAGCGCTGCGCCGCGCCGGCGTCCACCCTCATAACGGCGAGTTAAAC
>CAILBQ010000296.1 GCA_903832475.1 uncultured Acidobacteriota bacterium
GAGAGAGCGGTGAGGGATGCCGTGTTTTGGATGGATGGCGGCGAAGGTGCGGAAGTAGTTGCCATCGCGGGCAGCCGCGTAGGGGACGCGGGAGTAGCCGAGGAGAAGCGAAAAGATGGAGGAAAAGGCGCTCCACATGATGAGGCCGGCGAGAATGCGTCCCGCCAGCTTGCCGAACGCGGACTGGGCAATATCCGCGACCAGGGATAGGCGTGTTGTGGCCAAGGTTCCCACGGCCTGGGCCGCGACGTTGCCGATAGCCGGCAGGACGGCCAGGTTCATGGCGATGTAGAAAACAGCGACCAGCAGGATGGAGATGAGGATGGCGCGAGGGATGGTCTTTTCCGGCCTCTTCACTTCAGCGCCCAGGAAGCAGATGTTGTAGTAGCCCCAGTAGTCGTAGCAGGTGATGAGTGTGGCGGCCGCGAGGGGGTGAAGCATGCCCAGGGTGGGCCATCCGATGAGGTTGGGGATATGCCAGCCCGCCGCGCCGGTGATGTGGTTGCCGGTCACGATACCGGAAGCGATGACGCCGGCCAGAGTGATGAGGACGCCTCCAAACAAAAGCCAGGCCAGGCGGGTGATGGAGCTGATGTTGCGGTAGAGCAGGGCGGTCACCAGCAGGCAGGCGGCGGCGGCGATGAAGTTGGTGCCGTGCAGGAAGGGGACGCCGGCGAGCAGTTGCGTGTTAAGTGAAGGCCAGAGAAAAGCCAAAAAAGTGGCCAGGCCGATGCATCCGGAGGCGATGGAGAGCGGCGCGGAGAAACTGAGCTGCCAGACGTAGAGGAAGGAGATCCAGCGGCCGGCGCCTTCGGGGTTGTAGATTTCGCGCAGGAAGGCGTAGGAACCTCCGGCGTCGGGAAAGGCGGCGCCCAGTTCCGCGCAGACCAGGCCGTCGGCGAGGGCGATGGCCGCGCCCAGGACCCAGGCCCACACGGCGTAGCGGGTTCCAGCGGCGGCGATGACCAGGGGCAAGGTGAGGAACGGACCCACGCCGATCATGTCCATCATGTTGAAAATCACGGCCGACGGCAGGCCGATGTGGCGCGCGAGAGCGCTCGGTCCGGGCTCGGGTGAAGGACGGGCCGGCGATGAGAGAGGGATGGGGTTCATGCTGACCGGAACAGCGAAGCAGATGCGGACGTGCGCAGGGCTGGGTGGATTGTACACTGGGCCTAATGCATAGTTTCCGGCCTTCTCCTACTGCCAGTCTGCCTTTGTATGGATTCAAGTCTGCTTTGAAGACGACGCGAGTCGCTGCCGCCTGGGTGGGCATGGGCGGCCTGCTGTGTTCACAGATGGTGGCGCAGGCACCGGCGGAGCGGTACTCCATGGAAGCGCGGGAGAATGCTCTCCCGCTGCCCGAGGATCGCGGCACGGCTGCTTTGGAGCAGACCCTGAAACGGCTGGGGACGTGGGCCAGCCTGATGGACATCGTGGCGCATCCCGACGATGAGGATGGTTCGATGCTCACCTATGAGAGCCGCGGGCAGGGGGTGCGCAGTTCGCTGCTGACGCTGACACGAGGCGAGGGCGGTCAAAATGCCATGTCGGCGGATAGTTATGACGCGCTGGGCGTGATGCGTACGAACGAGCTGCTCAAGGCGGACGAATATTACGGGGTAAAGCAGTACTGGGGCACGGAGGCCGACTTCGGATTTTCGAAGACGCAGGAAGAGGCCTTTGCGCGGTGGGGGCATGAGCGGGTGCTGTATGACACGGTGCTGGCGATTCGCAAGGAGCGGCCGCTGGTGCTGGTAGCGACGTTTGTGGGCGGGATTACGGACGGGCATGGGCAGCACCAGGTTTCGGGAGAGATTGCGCAGGAGGCGTTTCTTGCGGCGGGCGACCCTGCGGTGTTTCCGGACCAGATCAAGGATGGGCTGACGCCGTGGTCGCCGCGCAAGGTGTATGCGCGGGTGCCGTTTGCGCCGGTGACGGACAAGGGCATGTTCGACTATGCGACGGGCAAATGGGCTCCGGTGAAATTCACTAATTACGTCACAAAAGAAGTGACAAAGACCGAGCCGAAAGCCAGTGTCGCGATCGAGCCAGGAAAGCTTGACCCGGTGCTGGGACGGAGTTACTCGCAGATCGCCCGGCAAGGTTGGGGTGAGCAGAAATCGCAAAATGGCGGAGCCATTCCTTCGCTTTCGGGCGGGGATGGAGACGAGTACCACCGCTATGGGGTTCGGACGGCGGATGGGAAAGTCGAAGATGGGGCGACGAAAGAAAAGAGCTTCTTTGATGGGATTCCAGTAGGAATTGAGGGTTTGGCAACGTTGGTTTCGGGGCCGGCGCCGGCATGGCTCGCGCCGGGGCTGAAGGGAATTGCGGAGGACGTCTTAAGGGCGCAGACGGCGTATCAGCCAGAGCAGCCTCAGGTCATCGCGCCTGCGCTGAAGGCCGGATACGAGGCGACGCGGGCTTTGCGGCAGCGCGTGGAGTCGAGCGATCTGAAGGCTGAAGAGAAAGCGGACCTGGCGGGCGAACTTCACATCAAGCTGGAGCAGTTTCAGACCGCGCTGAGCCAGGCGCTGGGGCTGGACTTGCAGGCATTCGTGGCTAGTGACGGTGGGCAGCGCAGGCAAGGACCGTTTGGCGGCGGAGTGGATGAGACGGCGCGCAACGTTGTGCCGGGGCAGGCGATCCAGGTAAAGGTGCATACGGGGAACGCGACCGGCGAGGCAAAGCTGACGAAGATCTGGCTGGCCGGAAGCGATGGCAAGCCGGAGTCGTGGTCTGCGGCCGCGGTAGAGAAGCCGGGAAGTGATGTGGTGCTGAAAGCAACGGTGCCAGCAGACGCGAAGCCGACAGAGCCTTACTTTTCGCGACCCAGCATTGAGCAGCCGTATTACGACGTTTCGAATCCTGAATGGCGGGGGCGTTCGTTTGCGCCGTATCCGCTCGCGGCCTGGGCGGAATTCGATTATCAGGGCATGCCCATCCGGATGGGCGAAGTGGTGCAGACCATGGAGCGGTTGCTGGGACCGGGGGGAATCTTTGAGCCGCTGGTGATTACGCCGCCGGTTGGAGTACGGGTAACTCCCGAGGCGCGGATTCTGCCGCTGGATGGAAGTCCGCTGCAGGTGCTGGTGACGCTCCATAGCGAAGGGCCGGCAGATGGAACCGTGCGCTTGAAGTTGCCGCAAGGCTGGAGCGCAACGCCGACGGAAATTCCGTTTCACCGCAAAACGGGGGGAGATTCCGATCCGATCGCGTTCCAGGTAACTGCGTCGAGCGCGGAGAGCAAGACGGACGGGGTGGTGTCGATTCGCGCAGAGGCTGAAACCGGGGGACACACGTACGGAAGCGGCTGGCGAACCATCGGGTACCCGGGCCTGCGGCCGTACAACATGTATCGCACCGCCGAACTGAAAACGCGCCGCGTGGATGTGAAGGTGGCTCCCGGATTGCGGGTGGGCTATGTGATGGGTACGGGCGATACGGTGCCAGATGCAATTGCTGGATTGGGCGTGACGCCGCACATTCTCTTGGCGGGCGAACTGGCCAGCACGGATCTTTCGGCGTATGACGTGATCATGATCGGGATTCGCGCTTATTCGGTGCGTCCGGATCTGAGCAGCGCGCAGCCGCGGCTGAATGCGTTCGTCGAGGCGGGCGGCACGCTGGTGGTGGAGTACCAGAGCGGCAACTTCCCTGCCCCGTATCCGCTGTCGATGGGCGGGACGCCTGAGAGAGTTGTTGAAGAAGACGCGAAGGTGAAGATCCTGGCGCCGGAAAACTCGGTTCTCACCTTTCCCAATTTCATCACTTCGCATGATTTTGACGGGTGGGTGGAGGAGCGGGGGCATTCGTTCCTGGATACCTGGGATGCTGCGTATACTGCGCTGACCGAAACGGCCGATGCCGGGCAGGATCCGCAGCGGGGGGGACTGCTGGTGGCTCATCCCGGCAAGGGTACGTATGTGTATATGTCTTATGCGCTGTACCGGCAATTGCCGGAGCTGGTGCCGGGAGCATACCGGCTGCTCGCGAACCTTTTGAGCGCTCCGAAGGCGCCGTCCGCGAGCAAGTAGATTCACCGCTGTGGCGGCTGAAGTTCTGGACCAACGCGTACCGAATTAACACGTATCGGACGTCGCGGTTGGAGTACGGCAGGGCCCGGGGTCTGCTGCGGAAGGCCCGCTAATGGGTGCGCCCATGCGCATAGAGCGGGTTGCCAACTATGTGGAAAAATCTGCTCTTTGTAACACTCCTGTAATGTTCGATAAACGCCTTCCTATAAATTCACCAAACTGAAACATACTGCGGGCGGTTATTCGCAGCATATTCATATGTCTCTGAAACCCTTAAGGACAGAATGCTGCTCCGACTGTACTCACCCTCCGCACGATATCCGGTTGCACCGGAAAGGGAAGAATAACGGTTGCAGCTTCTGGTTTGAACAAGAGGCATTTCAGAGAGGCTTAATGAACAACACTTTTAAAACGATAGCTGCGGTAGTGATCGCAGCCGGACTGGTTTCGCCGCTTGGTTTTTCCGCCGAGCCGGACGCGACCCCGAAGGTTAAGAAACACGTTAAGGCAAAACCGAAGGAACCTGCGGTTACAGAAGAACAGCTGCAGCAACTGAAGCAGGACATGGAGTCGCAGATTAATGCGCTCAAGGGCCAACTGTCTGACAAGGATTCGCAACTGAAGCAGGCGCAGGATGCAGCGGCGGCGGCTCAGGCTTCCGCGGCGCGAGCGGAAGCTGCCATTGCGACGCAGCAGTCGGCGATGACCGAAAACACCTCTGCAGTGACCACGCTGCAGTCGACGGTAACCGACCTCAAGTCCAACCAGACGCAGATTGTCGGCACCATGCAGGATGACCAGGCCAAGATCAAGAAGGCAATCGAGAATCCCGATCACTTGCACTACAAGGGGATCGAGATCACGCCGGGCGGCTTCATGGCGGGTGAAACTGTGTATCGCGCGCACGCTACGGGCGGCGATATTCCGACGGCTTTCAGCGGGCTCCCTTATGAGCACGCCGACGCGTACCACTTAAGCGAGTTCTATGGCTCGGCTCGCCAGTCGCGCGTTTCGCTGATGGCGGAAGGCAAGACCAGCTGGGGCACAGCGCGCGGCTACGTTGAAGCTGACTTCCTGGGAACGGGCACCAGTTCCAACAGCAACCAGTCCAACAGCTACGTCATGCGGCAGCGAGTGGTGTGGGCCCAAGCGGCATTGAACAATGGCTGGGCTTTCACGGGCGGACAACTCTGGTCGCTGGCGACGGAAGACAAGAAGGGCATCTCCAACTTGTCGGGCGACATCATGACGCCGCTGACCATCGACCCGAACTATAACGCGGGTTTTGTGTGGACGCGCCAGTTCGGTTTCCGCGTGACCAAGACGACGAACAAGTTTGCCTTCGGTGTTGCGATAGAAAATCCTGAATTCCTCTACAGCGCCACCCTGGCGGGCGATACACCGTATGCGGTACTGGGCAGCGCAGGCGCGAACGGCGGCAACTTCAACGCGGCGGTCAGCGGCTGCTCGAACTCGAGCTACACGGCGTACAGCGAGAAGGCTGGTTCGGTTTCGAGCGCGACCAAGTATCTCAACCTGTGCACCAACCTGTTCAATGTGACCTTCAACGAGGCACCTGATGTGCTCGCGAAAGTGGCACTTGATCCAGGCTGGGGTCACTACGAGATCTTCGGGATCGGTCGTTTTCCGCATGAACGAATCTATCCTGGTGTGACCAACAATGCGTACCTGTACGGTGGCGTGACCGACACCAACGGCGTCGCCGTTGCGGCGTTGACGTCGGCAGGCTCTTACAACAACAGCACGGTGCTGGGCGGCGTGGGCGGAAGCTTCCGCGTACCGGTGATTGCGCACAAGCTTGACCTGGGCGCGAAGGGTCTGTGGGGCGATGGTACGGGCCGTTATGGCGACACCACCCTTTCTGACTTGACCGACAAAACGAACGGAGAATTCGCCGGCATCCACAGCACGTCCTTCCTGACCACGGCAGAATGGAACGTTTCGCCGCGGTTTGTGTTGTACCTCAACTACGGCGGTGATTATGTGAAGCGCCAGGCCGAGTACTCGACGACGATCACAAGTGCGACGTATACCGCGGCCAGCGGCAGCGGAGCGACCGCTGTCCCGGGCAGCATCACCTACAAAATCGGCAATGCCCCGGTCGGCTACGGTTCGCCGCTTTCGAGCAACGCGAGCTGCTTGACCGATGGTAACCCTACCTACACGGGTGGAACGGGCTTCTACCCGGCGGGTTCGTGCGGCGCTGCGACTCGTTACGTGAAGGAGTACACGGCGGGCTACTGGTATGACCTGTACAAGGGAAATGCCGGCCGTCTGCGTCAGGGCGTCCAGTACAGCTACGCGGATCGCCAGAGCTTCTCTGATAACGAAGCGACGCCGGTCTCAACCCACGGTCTCAACAACATGGTGTGGACCAGCTTCCGATATTACCTGCCGTAGGCTGATGCGCAACACAAACGACAAGGGCGCTCCTCGCGGGGCGCCCTTGCTGTTTGTGCCAAGTCCGGTCTAGAAGCGGCCCATTTTGACGTGGACGACCTCGGGTTTGGCGTGGAAGGTGAGGCCGCGATCGGTTTCATCGCCGTTCCAGAGCCGGAGAGGTTTCCAGACGCCGTTCTCGTAAGTGCCCTGCTCGGCGGTGATGATTTCGGAGTGGATCCAGGGGAGTTTACCGGGTAGGTGGAAGGTGATGCCGGCGTCGATGCCGGTCACCACGAATTCATCAGGAGCTACCTGGGCGATAAGGGCAACGCCGTGAGCGTCCTTGGTGCCGGGGGCGCGGCGGCCGTCCTGCTGCGGAAAGCCGAAGGCGACGGTGGCCTGCCACGCGCCGAAGTCGAGTTCCTGGGTGGCCTGGCCGGGCTCTTCTACGGCTGTCTTGAGCTTGCCGTCGAATTCCCACTGGGCAACTTCGCGGCTCATGGGGCCGATGAGGGCGAAGTTGTTGGCGTGGGCTTTCCACGGCTCGTCGCCGAGAATGTTCCATCCGGAGTCGTCGACGCCGAAGGGAGAGAAGCCGAGCGCGCCTTCGCCCAGCGCTGCGAAGAGGAACTTACCGAAGCTGTCGCCGCGGCCGGTTTCCGGGATCCACAGCGGGTTGTCCGGACGGTGGTACGCATGCATCGTGTCGTGGTAGAAACCGGAGTCGTCGGCATAGATGTCGGGGCCGATCATGTCGAGAGCGGGAGCGAGACCGCGCCACATGCCGACCAGCTTCTGCACCGGGCCGCCGCTGGGATAGCCGATGCCGGGTTGATCGATCTGGCGCTGGGGAAGTTCGGCGGCGGGATAGTCGATCCAGACGTTGGCGTAGAGGGGGATGGCGAATTCGGCTTTGCCCGCTGTGGCGATTTCGTTGATGTATTTGGCCTGGTGGTAGGCCTGGAAGATTTCGTCGGCCTCAGAGCAAAACACCTGGGACCATGTGCCAGCTTGTTTGCCTGCGACTTTGAGGAGATCGGCAGGAACCTGGCCGGCGAATTCCTTGTTCGATTCAGGAGAGAAGTCGCGAACGCTGCCGATGCCGCCGGATTCATTTTCAACCTGGACGGTGATGACGGTGTGGTCGTCGCTGTCAATTTCCTTCAGATGACGCATGAGGGCGACGAAGGCGGCCTTGTCGGCTTCGAAGGTGTTGTGGGCATTGGGGCCGCTTGCGGAGAATACGTCGATGGGCTCGCCGTCGGGGCGAATCATGCGCGGAAAGCGTTTGGTGTCGGCTTTGACCCAGGCGGGGGCGTAGTGGTTGTTGCCGTTCTTCCAGGTTCCGAACCAGAGCAGGACGGCGTGGAGCTGGTGGGCGCGGGCGCCTTGCACGATGGCGTCAACGTTGGTGAAGTCAAATTTGCCGGGCTGGGCCTCGAGTTGCTCCCAGTAGACGGGAGCTTCGACGGTGTTGGCGTGAAGGGTGGCCATGGACTGCCAGACCTGGGGGAGTTCGCTGGGCCAGCCGCTGGAGTTGTGGATCTGGCCGCCGAGCATGAGGAACGGCTTGCCGTCGACGAGGAAGGCGTAGCGGCCGTCTTTCTGGATGAGACGAGGGGGTTCGGCGGCGAAGGCGGCGGGAAGAGCAATGGAGGCAAGCAGGGCGGCAGCGAGAACGGAAAGTAGAGACGAACGGCGCATGGTTTTGAGGCTCCGCAGGAAATGTAATCGTTATCAGCCATTCGCGCAAGATGGAGACATCGGGCACTGGAACAAGCGCTTCGGCTTTCTTCGAAACGAGCGCGGTGATAGCCTGTATGCAGTCTGATTCCATCGTTTGAGCGGATGCGGGGATGGTGAAATGGCAGACACGCTTGCCTTAGGAGCAAGTGCCGAAAGGCGTGCAGGTTCAAGTCCTGTTCCCCGCACCAATTCCAGCCACGGCGTAGATTTGTGCCGCTTCTGTGAAATTCAATTCAAGTCCTCATGCCGGTCGCGTCCGACAGGTCCACCGGAGTAATCTGTTGAGACTATGAGTCAGACTCCGCAGCAACCCCGCGTCCAAGTTGTGCAATCTCCCGGTTACCGCGACACCTATGCCAACAGCGTGCAGATACGCGTGAGTGTGTGGGATTTCCACCTGGTGTTTGGCCAGGCTAATTCGGAGAGCCCGGATCAACTCAGCATTCAGAATCACCAGGGAATTTTCCTGAGCCCACAGCAAGCCAAGGCGCTGTGGAACGTACTGGGACAGAATCTTGCCCAATATGAGCAGGCCTTTGGCGAATTGAACCTGGAGCCGCAGAACCCCAATTTTCCCCAGGGCGTGGTGAATTAGAGTATTCCGGCGTTTGTTCTTTTCTGAGATGCACCAGCGGGTGATGATGAGCCGCATCGATTTTTCGCGGACCCGGGCGGCGGGCTGCCTGAAGGATTCGGGGACGTCTCGTTCTTCCCAACCGCGGAAGGATCCCCCGGGGCGTGAGCTTTCCGAACGGTCGCCGGGGCGCCAGAAGCCTTCTCAATTGCGCAGACGGTTGAGTGCCTCGTGGACTTCTTCGCTGTTGTCGCGGTTGAGTCCGAGGATGGATGAGCCGCTGCCGCTGTGGATGATTTTTCCAGTCATCTTTGCGGCACTGTACCTGACCCACTGGAGCCTGCTGCGGTTGCCCTATTTCTGGGATGAAGCCGGGTATTACATTCCTGCGGCGTGGGATTTTTTTCGTACCGGTTCATTGATCCCGCTGACGACGATCAGCAATGCGCATCCGCCGCTTCCATCGCTCTACCTGGCGTTGTGGTGGAAGGTGTGTGGATTTCATCCCGAGGTGACGCGGGAAGCGATACTGATCGTCGCTTCGGTTGGGTTGCTGGCGGTTTGGCGGCTGGCGATGAAGCTGAATGGAAGCCCGCTGGTGGCGTTCTGGACGCTGGTTCTGACCGGGCTATACCCCATATGGTTTGCGCAAAGCACGCTGGCCCATGCCGACATTTTTGCGGCGGCGGCCACGCTGTGGGGGCTGGTGTATGCGCTGCCTGACCGGCCGCAGTCAATGAGCGGCGGCAGACTCACAAGGAGAGCCCTGTGGCCGGCGGCGCTATGGTTTTCGGTAGCCGTGCTGGCCAAGGAGACGGCCATCATTACGCCACTGGCACTGGCCGCGTACGAGCTGGGCGCGGCGCTGCGCAAGCCGAGGGCGGTTCGGCTGGAAAGCTATCGCAAGGCAGCGTGGTACTGCGTATGCCTGGTGCCGCTGGCGGGGTGGTATGCCTATCACTATGCCAAGACCGGCTTCCTCTTTGGGAATCCGGAGTTTCTGCGCTACAACGCCACGTCGACCATGGAACCGCTGCGCATTGCCGCTGCGTTTGCGCACCGGCTGTTGCACCTGTTCGCGCACATGAACATGTTTGTGCCGGTGCTCTGCACCGCGGCGTCGATGTTGCTGGATCCGGTCGAGAACGAGGCGGGGCGCACACATCCGCGTATCAGCTTTACCGCGCAGAGCCGCATTTACGCACTGCTGCTGGTGAATGCGCTGGCGTTCTCTGTGCTGGGCGGTGCGCTGCTGACGCGTTATCTGCTGCCCATGTATCCGCTGATTTTGCTGGTGGCGGTTTCGACGTTTCAGAGGCGGGTGCGGTACTGGCATTTCATGGCAGCGTTTTCGGCGGTCGCATTTGTGGTGGCTCTGTTTATTAATCCGCCGTACGGGTTTGCGCCGGAGGACAACCTGACCTATGCGCACGTGATCCGGCTGCACCAGGCGGCCATCCGGCAATTGACGGCGCGCTACCCGGGTTCGACGGTGCTGACAGCGTGGCCGGTGAGCGACGAGTTGACCAAGCCGGAATTGGGCTATGTGAAAGCGCCGTGGGACGTTTACAGGCTTGAGGATTTTACGGCGGCACAGATTGCCAAGGCGGCTGAGGATCCTTCGGGCTATTCCACGGCGCTGGTGTTCTCGACCAAGGAAGAGCCGGCGGTGCTTCCCTTTCACCTGAACAGTCCGAAGGTGGAGTCGGAATATTTTGGGCTGCACCAGGATATGTCTGCTCAGGCCATTGCGCGGCAGTTGCATGGCGACCTGGTGTGGGAACGGCCGGACGAACTGGAATGGGCGGCGTTGATTCGCTTTCATCGTTCCGTGGAAGCGGAGTTGAAGTCACAGCCCGATCCCTGGCGTTGACGCTGGACGAGGTGCTGCTGGACAGACCGGTGGCACGGAGAGACCTATAATCAGGGTGACGTGATTCACTCTCAATCAACTCGGTTTGGGCGTCTTTTTCAGTTGCTGTTGGCGGCGTTTGTCGTCGTTGCCCCGGGCCAGCCGGTTGCACTGCTGGCACAGCGTACTCCGATGGCTGCGATGGGTGGCAACAGTGACGATGCCGGGTCGCTGGTGGGGCATGAGCGGATCCTGCTGGTGCTGCCGTTCGACAATCTGGCTGATGCAGCGGGTCCGGCACGCCTGGCCGGGACAGCAATCGGTACGGCGACCAAGAGCGCAACGCCATCGACTGCGGCGACGCCTGAAGCGATAAAGGCCGCTGACTTGAGCAGCCTGGACTGGATTCGCGAGGCGGTGCCGGAGATTTTAAACAGCCGCCTGACTTCGGCGGGATTTTTGCCGCTGAGCCGCGAAGACAGGCTTTATGCGCTTGATCACCTGGGCCTTCCTGAGACATTTCAGCCCAGCCGGGCTACGGCGCTGCGGCTGGCGCAGACGCTCGACGCCGACTCGATTGTCATTGGAAACTATGCGGTGAGAGGTTCAACGCTGACCTTGAAGGCGCGGATCGTGGATGTGCCCAGGCTGAAAATCTCGGAAGAAATCACGGTGAGCGGGGAAATTTCGCAGCTGATTCCACTGCTCAATTCGCTGGCCTGGCAGATCACGCGCAAGCTGGATCCGGGCTTTGGCGTGGCGGAGGAGACATTTCGCGCGGCCGGCTCGAAGCTGCGGCTGGATGCCTTTGAGCAATACGTTCGCGGACTCACGGAGCAGGACACCGCGGAACGGCTGCGGCATTTGAAGAAGGCGACCGACCTGAGTCCGGATTTCACCGAAGCGTGGCTGGCAACCGGCAAGCTGCAGTTTGCTAACCAGCAGTACGAACAGTCTGCTGTCTCCTTTGGGAAGGTAAAGCACGGCGATCCGGCAGAACTGGAAGCAGGGTTTTACCGCGGCCTTTCGCTGATGTTTACCGGCAATTACCCCAAGGCGGAAGAGGCTTTCGCGGCTGTGGCGCGAGTTTTGCCGCTGCCGGAAGTGGTGAACAACGAAGCGGTGGCCAGCAGCCGGCGCGGGCAGAATGCGGTGGCGCTGTTTCGGCAAGCTTCGGCGGCGGATGCCACGGATGCGGATTATCACTTCAACCTGGCGGTAAGCCTGCATCATCATGGCGACAAGGCCGATGCTCTGGCCGAAATGGCGCAAAGTTTGAAGCTGAAGCCGAATGACGGCGAGGCCAGGGCAGCGGAAGCTTCGTGGAAGAACGGGACCGATGCCGGCACGGCGGGCGCGGGCGGAACGGCTGAGCCCATTGAGCGCATCAAGCGATCCTACAACGGGGCGGCATTCCGCCAGGCGGCGCTGATGCTGGACGCGGTCGAAGCGGCGCGGCTGGCGGCTCTGCCTGGGGCCGAGCGGGCAGCGCGGCTATCCAAGACGGCGCACGACAAGCTGGACCGAGGGCTGCTGTTGGAGTCAGAGCGAGAATACCAGGCAGCGCTGGCGGCGGACGATCACAGCGCCGAAGCGCATGCCGGGCTGGCAGAGGTCCGCGAGCGGGCGGGTGACAATGACGCGGCGCGCAAGGAAGCCCAGGCATCTCTGGATCGCAAACCGAATCTGGAAGCGGAGATGGTGCTGGCGCGGCTGGATCTGGCAGCGAATCGCCTTCCCGAAGCGCGCGATCATGCGGCCGAAGCGGTAAGGCTCGATGGTTCCAGCCGGGCGGCTAAGGATCTGCGCAAGGTAATCGACACGCGCATAGAGAGCCATCCTGTGGCGGACGAAAAGACGGCTGTTGCGCCGAAGCCGGAGACGGCGGCCAAGCCCTGAGTCCAATACGGGTTTGGGAACGCAAGAGGAGTTGCTCATGATTCGTTTTCGAGTCTGCCTGTTGATGTGGTTTGCTTGCCTGACCGTGTTTTCTATGGGGACCGTGCCAGCACAGGCGGCGAATCCGCTGGTGCGGCGGCTGGAATTACGCGACACGATTCAGCCGGTCTCGGCGGGGCGGCTGGAGCGGGCGCTGGAAAAGGCCAAGACGGAGCACGCGGCGGCGCTTCTGGTGGATCTCGATACGCCCGGCGGCCTGCTCGATTCCACGCGCACCATGGTGGGGGAGATTCTTTCGTCGCCGGTGCCGGTGATTGTATACATTTCTCCGTCCGGGGCGAGGGGTGGTTCGGCCGGGTTTTTTCTGCTGGAATCAGCCGATATCGCGGCGATGGCTCCGGGAACCAATGCTGGCGCGGCCCACCCCGTGCTTTCTTCGGGCGTGCCGGACGACACCATGAAGCAGAAGATGGAGAACGACGCGGCGGCCTTCCTGCGCAGCTACGTGGGGCGGCATGGGCGCAACGCGCAAGTGGCCGAAGAGGCAGTGCGCAACTCCAAGGCATATTCGGCCGATGAAGCGAAGGATCAGCACCTCATTGACATCATTGCTCCCAGTGATCAGGCGCTGCTGGATTCGCTGGACGGCAAGACGATTCAACGTGTGGATGGGAGCGGAAAGACGATCAATGTCACGCTGCACCTGCGCAATGCCGAGATAGAGACCCTGGAGCCGACGGTTCGCGAGCAGTTGCTTGGATACCTGGCCAATCCCAACCTGGCGCTGCTGCTGCTGGTGGGCGGCGCGCTGCTGATCTATCTCGAATTCAATGTCCCGGGCACGGTGGTTCCGGGGGCGCTGGGGATGGTGATGGTGCTGCTGGCGGTGTTTTCGCTGGATTTGCTGCCCATCCGGCATACGGCGGTGCTGCTGCTGCTGGCCGCGGTCGCGCTGTTCGTGATGGAGCTGAAGTTTGCCAGCCATGGCGCGCTGGCGTTTGCCGCCATTGCCTGTCTCGCGTTTGGCACACTGACGCTGGTGGACGCGCCGATTCCGGAGTTGGCGATTCAGCCGGCCATTGCGATTGCCCTGTGCGTTGCGTTCGGCGGCATCACGCTGCTGCTGCTGCGCCTCGCGGTGCGGGCGCGGCGGAACAAGGCACTGACCGGACTGGCGGCGCTGGTGGGCGCAACGGCGACGGCCATGGAGCCGCTCTGGCCGGCGATTGCCGGGCAAAAGGTCGACGGCTCGGAGCCGGGCCTGATGCCGCACGAGCATCCTATCGGACACGTTCTGGTGCAGGGCGAGATCTGGCAGGCGTTCTCTTCCGAGCCGCTGCCGGTGAAGGCCACGGTGCGCGTGACGGGCTTCCATGGCGATGTGCTTGAGGTGCAGCCGCTGATTCCCGCCGCGTCTCCTGCGCCTCGGTAACTCTGTTGCTGAGCCGCTGCAGGAGTACAATCCGACCTGAGCGGGGTTCGATTTCATGGCGTTTTCTGGCTATACCATTCTGATCATTGCGGCGATTGTTGCGCTTTACTTGCTGAATTCCATCAAGATTCTGCGCGAATACGAGCGCGGGGTGATCTTTCGCCTGGGCCGCGCGCTGCCTGAGCCGAAAGGGCCGGGACTGATTCTGGTCTTTCGCCCGCTGGACCAGATTGTACGGATCTCCCTGCGCCAGGAAGTGATGGAAGTGCCTCCGCAGGACATCATCACCCGCGACAACGTCACGCTCAAGGTGAACGCTGTGGTCACGCTGCGGGTCGTGGATCCGACGCTGGCCGTGGTGAAGGTAGCCAATTATGCCTACCAGACCTCGCAATTTGCGCAGACCACGCTGCGGTCGGTGCTGGGCGAGGTGGAATTGGATGAGTTGCTGAGCCACCGCGACAAGCTCAACCTGCGTATCCAGGGCATCATCGACATGCGCACCGAGCCGTTTGGGGTGAAGGTGCAATCGGTCGAAGTGAAGCAGGTGGATCTCCCTGAGCAGATGCTGCGCGCCATGGCTAAGCAGGCCGAGGCGGAGCGGGAGAAGCGGTCGAAGATCATTCATGCCGAAGGCGAGTTCTCGGCGGCGCAGAAACTGGTCGAGGCGGCGGCGCTGCTGGCTACCGAGCCGCTGACCATGCAGCTGCGCTACCTGCAGACGCTGACTGAAATTGGCGTGGAAAAGAACACGACCATCGTCTTTCCGCTGCCGGTCGATATTCTGTCGCTGATGCGGGACGCGTTTCCCAAAACGCCCGCGTTGAAATAAGAAACGCCTTTCCGGCTGTGAGGAGACTTTGAACCCAGCACCGGACGTGTCAGAATTTGAAGTAAGGAACCTTGGATGAAGACAACGTTTGACGAGGAAGAGGATCTCGCCGGTCCTGCGCGCGAAGGGATGCACGACAGGCTGCGTGGCCGGATGGACGATGACGATCCGCATGATCGCGAGATCACACTGAGTTCGGGAACGCTGCTGGCGATCTTTTTTGGGCTTGTGCTGCTCTGCGGATTGTTTTTTGGGATGGGCTACACGCTGGGTCGCCGATCGCCGGTAGCATCCACGGCGGATATGGTCGACAAGGGAACGGCAACGCCGTATGCGGCCGACTCGAAGCCCAAACCTTCCGCCTCGTCTCAAGTGGTCGTGCCGCAGCCGGTAACGGAAGAATCTCCCGCGCCGGATCCGCAGCCAGATGCTGCTTCAGCCGCCGAACCGGCACCCAAGCCAGAAGTCCAGGAAGCGGTGCTGCAGACCCAGACGGTCAAGCCTGCGTTGCAGGCGCAGGCGGAAGCCCCTGCCCCTGCCAATGGAATTATGGTGCAGATCGCGGCGATATCCAATCCTGCCGATGCCGATGTACTGGTGAGCGCGCTGCGCAAGCATGGCTACACGGTGACCACGCGGCATGAGCCGGGCGATGCGCTTCTGCATGTGCAGGTGGGGCCATTCGCGACTCGAGCCGAGGCCAATGCCATGCGGCAGAAACTGCTCGGGGATGGATATAACGCGATCTTGAAGTAGGTGAAATAGATGTCTATGGGTACCGGACAGGACCGTTATTCACCCCCCTTTTGAACTGGGTTTCTGTCCCAATGTAGGTGTATTGAATCAACTGCTTCAAGTTCCCATTTTTCGAACTTGTCTCTTGGCCCCAGACCAAGCCTCCCTCGCCCCAACCCGTTTCCCTCAATGGACGTTTCGAGCCACTCGGCAGGTAGTAGAAATACTCGTCTGACGCCCATCCATCCTCAACGAGGTCTGACGTCCTTAGCACTCCCTGCTTGGGAATCACACAAAGTAAATGTCCATCCACGACCGGAAGCTTCGCTGCCTCTGACATGCCGAAGTCGACTTCTACCCACCCCACATAGCCGTCAGGAATCTCCATCCTTATCGGATGACGCACTTGCGGCGAGGCCCCCATCGCTATGGCGGCCTCCATCGAGAGCGTCAAGTACCATAGGCCTGTGATGAGACATCCAATCAGCCCGATGAACCGGATCCTTCCCGATCCGACAAGACCAAGGACGAATCCGGCGAGAGAAGACCAAAGCAATGCGAACCCGACTCCCCGGATAAAACTGCTTCCCAAGGTATGTGAGACGTTGGGTGTCAACCACGAAAGATGCAGGAGTACTAAGGAAGCAACCGCCGCCAAACTAAGAACCGCACCTGCCAGCGAAGCCTTGAATCGTGGCGACGTGTTCTGTTTTGCTGCCAGCTGCTTAATCGACTTCATCACAGCCCAAACCGACAGGACAAGCCAGGCAACAAGAAAAATTAGAACGCAAAGCAGCGGCTTGCCAGTCAACACCATGTCGGAAGTCTAGCGCAACGGTCTATAACAGCCTATGTAAGTTAGTCGAACGGCTAGGCATTCTTCTGTGGCAGAGCGGAGGCGATGGCTTCGCGGACGGCCAGCAGCAGCGCTTCGCGATCGGCAATCTCCTGAGGCCAGACGGGCGGATGAAAGCGCACGTGCGCGGTGCCCGGCTTAACGCACAGGCTGCCTTTGCTCATCATCGTCTCGGTACCCCAGATCGAAATTGGAATGCACGGAGCGCCTGTTTCCATGGCGAGATAGAACGGACCTTTCTTGAAGGGCAGGAGGCGGCCGTCTCGAGAGCGCGTGCCTTCCACAAACGTGGTGATGTGGATGCCCTTGTCCAGGACCAGCTTGGCGGCGCGGCCGCTTTCGACGGCCCCTTCCACGGATCCCGAGCGGCTGACCGGGACAAACTCCGCCAGGCGCATGCCGTAGCCGAGGATGGGGATCTTCATCAGAGACTGCTTGAGAAAAACCGATGTCCGGCCGGGAATCAACGGAATGAGCACCGGCGGGTCCAGATTTGAGACGTGATTCGACATGAAGATGCAGGCCTGGCCAGCGGGAATGTTTTCCAGGCCTTGCACGTCGATGCGAATACCGCCCAGCTTGAGTCCAGTGCGCACAATCCAGAGCGACGCGCGATAGAGCGGCATCACGTCTCCGGTGATCAGCGCCCAGGGCAGGCAGACCGCGGCGGTAGGCAGGCCCAGCACCAGGAACGTCGCTAGCAACAAGAGGGACGCGATCATGAGGAAATCGCTGCGGTTTGCGCCTCCTGATCAAATGCAGAGCGCGCATGCAGCCGGGCGGGAAGCTTCTCGTAGATGCCGTCGAAGCCTCCGTTGGAGAGAATGGCGACAACGTCTCCAGATTGAAGCTGGCGGTCGAGAGTGTCGATGATTGCGGCGACGTTGGCGCAGAGCTCGGCGGGCGTGCCTGCGACGTTCAAGGCAGCGATGACTTGCTCCGGATGGAGGCGCTCGTTCTCCGCAATGCGCTCCTGCTGGTAGACGGCGTTGAGCAGGACAGAATCGGCGAGAGCCAGCGCATCGACGAGTTCCTGCCGGAAGACGTTGCGGCGGAGGGTATTGGAGCGGGGCTCGAGGACGGCCCACAGCTTCGAATGCGGATGCACTTCGCGGAGAGCTTTCAGCGTTTCGCGGATGGCGGTTGGATGATGCGCGAAGTCGTCGATGATGGTGATGCCGTCGATAAAGGCGCGGATTTCAAGGCGGCGCTTGACGCTCTGGAACGTAGCCAGGGCCTGCTGAATGGCTTCGAGTGGGATGCCGTTGCGGAAGGCGAGAGCGGCGGCGGCGGTAGCATTGAGGGCGTTGTGTTCGCCGGCGAGAGACATGGCGAATTCTGTCCAGAGGGTGCCGTTGCGATGCACCTGCCAGCGGCTTTGGCCATCTTCAAAACGGAATTGGGCGAGGCGCCAATGGGCTGATTCGGAGAAGCCGTAGCGCTCGACGCGGCAGAAGGCGTGGCCGACGCATTCGCTGACGCTGGCGCTGCCGTCGTAGGCGACGATGAGGCCGCGGCGCGGGACGAGGTTGACGAGGCGTTTGAAGGCGGTCTTGACGTGGGCCAGGTCTCCGTAGATGTCGGCGTGGTCGAACTCGACGCTGGTGAGGATGACGGCGTCGGGGAAGTAGTGCAGGAACTTGGGACCTTTGTCGAAGAAGGCGGTGTCGTACTCGTCGCCTTCGATAAGGAAGGTGCGGGTGGGGCGGAGCTGGTAGCTGGTGGCGAAATTCTCGGCGACGCCGCCGATGAGGAAGGACGGCTCGAAAGCGGGGTTGGTTTGTGACGCGACCTGGTAGATCCAGGCGAGCATGCTGGTGGTGGTGGTCTTGCCGTGGGTGCCGGCGACGACCAGGGATTCACGGCCGGCGAGAAATTCCTCGTGCAGGACAGCGGCCATCGAGGTCATGGGAATCTTTTCGTCGAGGACGCGCTCGACTTCGGGGTTGCCGCGCGACAGGGCGTTGCCGATGACGACGAGGTCGGGGCCTGTTTCTCCGGGGAGAGGATCGAGATTGGCTTCGGCGTAGGGCTGGGAGATAGGGATGCCCATCGCCGCAAGCTGGTCGCTCATGGGCGGATAAGCGGCGGCATCGGAGCCGGTGACGTGGCAGCCTTTTTCGCGGAGCAGGCCGGCGAGCGAGGCCATGGCCGTGCCGCAGATGCCGCTGAGGTGAATGTGCTTGGGTTGCTGCTTCGGAGGCGCGGCGGACATGTGTTCAGTATCTCAAGGCGAAGTGAAGTATGCCGAGTTCTAACTCTGTGGGTGATCGCGGAGTCAACTCCTCCCAATTGCCTACTTGGAGGATTTGGGCGCGATGAAGTTCTCGCGAGCGTGGATGCGATTACCGGTCCCGGAGACGACGATCTTGAGTTTATGGGAAGACCCATCGGACCTGATGGAGGATAGCGGAATGTCGAGCAGATAGAGAAGTTCGGGGTAATGGGTGAGTTCGGCATGGAGTTGGGGACTAAGCGAGAAGGAGCCGCCAGTGGCGGAACTGAGCTCTTCCAGTGCGATATTGTCTTCGCTCTGAGTGACGAAGGACGAATCCTGGGGGTTAAAGGAATTGACGACTACACCCGCTTGAACGATGCGATCAATGGAGGCGGCAGCAGCCGAGCGGATTTCAGGAAAGTCAGCGGAAAAGCCGGGCGAAAGGAGAACGAGCAGCCGGCGTCCGGGAAGCTTCGACATTCGGGATGCGTAATCGGCAAGCGAAGCGTACGTGCCGATGAGGTCGAAATTATGGGCGCGAGTTCCCTGGGCTGCGAAGGCGTTTGCCTGAATGGAGGCGAGGGTTTTGCGGAGTTGAACGGGGTCGCGAGAGAACCCGCTGTTCACCGAGCCTGTTCCTGTGACGACGGCGACGTATCCATTTGAGTCGAGCGCCGTGTAAAGAGCGGCGTCGACGTCTTGCCGGGCGGTATTCGTCTCTTCCATGGTGAGCCGCCTGTCGTCCAAGTAGAAGACAGTGAAGTGGGCCTGTCCGGGTGGTGCCGCAGAGAGGGTGAGAAACGCGGCGATCGGAGCGGGTTTTCCGTTATCAATCACCTTGAAATCTTCTTCGTGCAGGCCGGCTACAGCTTGGACGTGCTTGTCTGTGACTAAGACGGGGATGCGAATGTGGCCCGGAGGCACATTGAGGTCCGAGTCAGGAACAGCTTGTGCGAAGGCCGCCGGAAAGATCAGAGGCGGGATGATGGCAAGCAATCGGAGAGCTAACATTTGGATCCTAACGCGGACGGGGGGTTGGCGCTATGGTATCAAAGAGAGTTGTAGAAGAGGGGACGGCGAACGACCTCCGATAAGAATCTCGATGGAGTACTCGCCAGGCCCATCCTCGAATTTGAGGTGACTTCAAGGGGCGCCGAGAAGAACAACGGCTCACCCTAGCGAGCGACGGCGGGTTCGAGCATTCTTAGTTCGGGGTCGAGGGTGGCGGAGAATTCCGCTTCGACACCAAGGGTGAGGGTGACGTTGGCGCGGGAGACGTGACCGCTGCGCAGGCCGATGGCGATGGGGCCTTCGAAATCATCGAGAGCGTTCAGGATTACGTCTTCGATGAGGTCGGGGCGGGCTCCGGGCGAGACGCAGTCGAGCATTTCGCCAAAGATGATGCCCTTGACGCCGTCGAGTTTTTCCGCCTGCTTGAGCTGCCAGATCATGCGATCGATCTGGTAAGGTTTGACGCCGACGTCTTCGAGAAAGAGCAGCTTGCCTTCGGTCTGCGGCTCGTAGGCGGTGCCGAGCAGGGCGAGCAGGATGCTGAGGCAGCCGCCGTAGAGAATGCCGCGCACGGGATGGCCGTCGGAGCCGGCTTTCAGTAACTTGAGGCCTTCCGCCTTGCCGACTTTGTACGGCTCGCCGGAGAGAGCCGCGAGCAGGCTGGGCAGGTGGACACCGTCTTCGCGGCCGAAGTCGGGAGAGACCATGGGGCCGTGGAAGGACGGAATGTTCAAGGTGTCGAGCAGCGTGATCTGCAACGCGGTGAGGTCGCTGTAGCCGAAGAGCGGCTTGGGATGGTCGCCGAGCACGTCCATGTCGAGTTCTTCGAGCAGGTAGTTGGCGCCGTAGCCGCCGCGGGTCGAGAAGAGGACGCGGATGGTGTCGTCAGCGAAAGCGGCGTGCAGGTCGAGCAGGCGCTGCTCGGTGGTTCCGGCGAAATAGAGGGGGCCGCGGGTGAGCATGTGCGGTGCGGGCATAGGGAGGAAGCCGAGCGTGCGCAGGGACTCGAGACCGCGATCGACGCGCGCGGCTTCGGGCGTAGAGGCCGGCGAAAGCACGGCGACTTTGACACCGACGGCGGCGGCTTTGGGGCGGAGCAGGTCAGTCATAACGCGTTTCCCATGACTA
>CAILBQ010000297.1 GCA_903832475.1 uncultured Acidobacteriota bacterium
ACTGGGCGATCGACTAATGGTAGGTCAAGTGCCTTTGACGCACTTTGTCTAGGTTCGAATCCTAGTCGCCCAGCCAGTTTTCAAGGCAGGATTTCCGAAGCAGTACCTGGCTTCGGATCTCCTGCAAGGACAACCAGGGCGAGTAGCCCCAATGCCAACCAGCATGGGAGGAACTTGTGTATGAAGACGGAAGAGCAGATGGTGCAGGAAGCAGTCAGCCCGATCATTGCCGCAGTCGACGGCGCGCCCAAGATGAAAGAGGTTAAGTTGGCCTCTGAACGCAAGCGCAGCCGCGGGCTCGGTGAGGATAAGAGCTTCAAGCTGTTTTCCGGCATGGCCAATCGTCCGCTGGCCGAAGAAATCGCCGGCTTTGTGGGCGTGAAGCTGGGAGAAAGCAAGCTGCAGCGTTTTGCTGACGGCGAAGTCTACTTCCAGCTGCTTGAAAATGTTCGCGGCACCGACGTGTTTCTCGTCCAGCCGACCTGTTTTCCCGTCGATCAGCACCTGCTTGAACTGCTGATCATGATTGACGCTCTCAAGCGAGCCTCGGCCGCGCGTATCACGGCCGTGGTTCCGTACTACGGTTACGCCCGGCAGGACAGAAAAGACCGTCCGCGCGTAGCCATCAGCGCCAAGTTGATTGCCGACCTGCTTACGACGGCCGGCGCCAACCGCGCGCTCTTTGTGGATTTGCACGCGGCCCAGATTCAAGGCTTTTTCAATATCCCGGTGGATCATCTCTTTGCCAGCCCGGTGCTGGTATCGCACTTCCGGGAGCTGGCACTGCCCAATCTGACCGTGGTTTCGCCCGATGCGGGCGGTGTAGAACGAGCAAGGTTTTTTGCCACCAAGATGGGTGCTCCCCTGGCCATTGTGGACAAGCGGCGCACCGACATGAACGTGGCGGAAGTGATGAACGTGATCGGCGATGTGCGCGGGCGTACCTGCCTGGTCATCGACGACATTGTGGATACAGCGGGAACGCTGGTGAAGACCGTAGACGCACTCCTGGCCAATGGCGCAAGCGCAGTCCATGCCTGTGCCAGCCACGCAGTGCTCTCCGGTCCAGCCATCGACCGCATCGCTGCCTCGCGTATGGAACAGCTGGTTGTCACCAACACCGTTCCGTTACGCGAAGCCGCACAGAAGTTGCCCAAGATCAAGGTGCTCTCGATTGCCGGCCTGCTCGGCGCAGCCATCGAAAGCATCCACATGGAGACGAGCGTGAGCTCGTTGTTTAACTGAAGTGCAAGTGGTCAGTGAACAGTGACCAGTGAACAGCAAGAACAAAGCGTCAAGGCGCGCTCGCTGACCACTGTCCACTGACCACTGTTCACTGCCCCAACAAAGGGAGCGGTACCCACTCCGTGCCCGAAGAAGAAACGAGAGATCAATGCCTGAAGTAGTCGTAGCCAAGCCCCGCACCGGAAAGTTCAACAAGAATGCAGCCCGCCGCGTGCGCGTTGCCGGCAAGATTCCCGCCGTCGTTTATGGAGCGGGTCATGAATCCGTCGCCGTCGAGCTCGATCCTAAGCAGATCCTGCGCATCCTGCACTCCGAGTCCGGCCACAACACCATCTTTGACGTGGACATTGCTGGCCAGGGTCTGGCCAAAGCCATGATCGTCGACTGGCAGTATGAGCCCATCCGCGACACCCTGCTGCACATCGACCTCAAGCGCATCGCGCTCGACAAGATGATGGAAGTCAGCGTTCCCGTTCGCCTCATTGGCGTGGCGATCGGCGTCAAGAACGAAGGCGGCATGCTCGACCAGGTTCTTCGCGAAGTCGAGATCGAGTGCCTCCCCGGCGATATTCCCAGCCACATCGACGTGGACATCACCAACCTGGCCCTTCATGGCGTCATTCGTGTCAGTGATCTGCCCCACTCCGGCTCGATCAAGTTCCTGACCGCCGAAGACGCGACCGTGGCCCACGTGGTTTCGATCCGCGCCGAAGCGGAGCCAGAAGCAGCCGCTGCTGTTGCCGCTCCCGCCGAGCCTGAAGTCGCCAAGAAGGGCAAGACCGACGCTCCTGCCGCAGACGCCAAGAAGTAGGCAATGACGGAAGAGCAAGTCAATCAACCGGGGCCGGCCGCCTCACCAACTGGCCCCGTGAAAGCTCCGGAAACTGGCCCTGTTGTCGTCGTGGGTTTGGGCAACCCCGGATTGCAATACGTTTGGACGCCGCATAACGCGGGATTTATGGCCATCGACCGCATCGCCCAGCAGGAACGGGTCGCGGTCCAGAACCGGCGCAGCAAGGCCCTCACCGCAACCGCCCGTATCGGCGGTCGCGAAGTGATCCTGGCCAAACCGGAAACCTTCATGAACCTGAGCGGAGCCTCCGTAGCCGCCTTGCTCAAGGAGTTCAAGATCGAGCCCGAGTCGCGGGGAACCAGCCTGGTCGTGTTGTACGACGAACTGGACCTGCCCCTGGGAACGATCAAGATCAAGGAACGGGGATCGGCTGCCGGCCACAACGGCGCCCGCAGCATCTCCGGAGCCCTTGGCAGTCATGAGTGGCTGCGCATACGCATCGGCGTCGGGCCGGATGTTCCCCCCGAAGCCATCGCTGCCGGGGCCAAACGTCGTGGCGGCAAGGATTACCTGCTCGATCCCATGGCAAAACGGGATCTGGCAGTGCTCGACGAAGTGCTGGACCGCGTCGCAACCGCCGTCCGCAGGATCGTCGAGGAAGGACCGGCGGCAGCCATGAATGAGTTCAACCGCCGGCCTGACGACAAGGTTTGATGAAAAAGCTTAGGGAAGGGAACCAAACAGTTCCCGCCAGTAAGACGAGAAAGAAGCACCGGCAAGACCGCTAAGGTGGATTTTGAGTGAGTCCAACGGCGGGAATGGCTGAAACGAAGGTTTCAGCGGAGAGAGTCAAAGATGGATCGTTTGTATGAAGTGATGTATATCGTTCGGCCCGACGTGGTCGATGAAGAGTTGGACAAGCTGGTCGCCGGCTTCGAGACCACCGTCACCAACGGCGGCGGCACCGTCAAGCAAAGCGAAAAGTGGGGCCGCCGCAAGCTCGCCTACACCGTCCGCAAGTTCAACGACGGCAACTACGTGCTGCTGACCATCGAGGCCAACGGCGTTGTGGTGGCTGAGCTGGAGCGCCGCTTACGCGTCACCGAGCCGGTGATCAAGTACATCACCGTGCGCATGGACGAGGAAGAAAAGCGTCTTGCCAAGGTTCGCGCCATCCGCGCCACTCACAAGAAGCGCAGCGCCGAGCCCGTGCACCACGCCCCGCCCGCTCAGCCTGCAGCAGCACCTGCCGCAGCAGCCGAGCCAGCGCCCGTAGCCCCAGCCTCTGTAACGGCTCCGGCAACCGAGCCCGCGGAAATCACCGCCTAGTTTTTCCACCCTGCTCCGGCTTTGTAACGCCGCGACCGGCAGACGCACCACAGATTTTGACCGCGATCCCGGAGAAGCCGGGCAACGCACCAAGAAAAGGAATCAAGCATGGCTGACGAAACCCAAGCACGAACCCCCGAGAGCGGCGCATCCTCCGGCCCCTCGGGCAATTCCGGCCAATCCGGCCCTCACTCCGGCGGCGGCGGCGGACGCCCCGCAGGCGCTCCTCGTCCCGCGGGCGGTCCCGGCGGACGCGGCAAGTTCTTCCGCCGCAAGAAGGTTTGCAAGTTCTGTACCGAGAAGATCGATGCGATCCCCTACCGCGATGTTCGCCTGCTGCAGGGTTTCGTCGCCGAGCGCGGCAAGATCGTGCCCCGGCGTCTCACCGGCGTCTGCACCACACACCAGCGCCGCCTCACCCGCGCCATCAAGCAGGCTCGGAACATCGCTTTGCTGCCTTTCGCAGCCCGTCACTAGGAAGTCTGATCCCCTGTGAACGGCCTTTCGCGAACGGTGAATTTGCCGACGGAACTCAAACCGGCAACCCTGCATCTTTCGTGGAGTGGTCAAACACAAGTGGTATGGCTCTATAATCCGTCGCGGCGCAACCCCTGACCGGCCAAAGTGTTCAAAGCAATCAGGGAACACAGAACGGTCAGCCGAAAGGCACCGCCTGCAACATTGGAGATTCTCATGGAAGTCATTTTGAAAGAAGACGTAGCCAATCTTGGCCACCGCGGAGACGTGGTGAAGGTCGCCGAGGGCTACGGTCGCAATTTCCTGCTGCCGCGCAAGCTGGCCCTGCAGGCTACCGCAACCAACAAGGCCGTCATTGAACAGATGAAGGCCTCCGCTGCCCGTCGCTCGGCTTCCGAAAAGGTCGTTGCCGAAACCCTGGCTGCCCAACTCGAACCGCTCACCCTGTCCTTCACCCGCAAGTCGGGCGAAAACGGCCAGCTCTTCGGCTCCGTCACCTCCGCCGACATCGCGCACGAGCTTGAAGCCAAGGGCTTTGAAGTCGACCGCCGCAAGATCCAGCTACTCGAGCCGATCAAAGCGACCGGCACGACCTCGGTCGCCATCAAGCTCCACCGCGAAGTCACCGCCCACGTCAAAGTGGCCGTGGCCGCCGAAAACGCAGTCGAAACCGAAGCCGCCGAAGCCGTCACCGCTTAAGCACTTCGCATCAAATCTGCTTCAAAGCACGGC
>CAILBQ010000298.1 GCA_903832475.1 uncultured Acidobacteriota bacterium
AGCGGTCATGGTAACTTCGTTGGCCCCATAGGCAATGGAGCGGTCACACTTTCTCTGGAAGACTATCTGAACCTCTGCAAAGCACTGCACGCAGAACCATATCTGGAGATCCCGGTTACGATCTCAACACAAGATGCAGCAAACCTCATCGAATTTCTTGCCGGACCTTCCTCGAGCCAGTGGGGCGCGCAGCGTACAGCCCTTGGCCAGTCAGAAGCCTGGACGAGCGTATTTAACACTATCCATCTTTCGTACTGCAATGAGTGCTGGAATGGTTCATCCTTCTCCGGGCAGGCTTTGCCCAGCCGGAACGGGGCACCGAACAGTGAATATTATTACGACTACAGCGTTCGCGCGAAATCAGTCTTTGCTGCCATGCGCAGCAACGCCTATTACAGCCAGCAGAGCTTTGATCTTGTCATGAATGCTCAGACGGCGGTGAATTACTCCATGGACGCGGCCATTGCCAGAGCGCATCCCGACTCCGTCGAGATAGAAGGATATACCTATGGAAATGTAAGCAGCTTCTCTACAGATACGGCACTCTGGCAACCCCTTGATGCGGAGAACTATGGCCGCTTCGTCAACCCTAGCGATCCAACCAACTTTTATCAGTCGGTCCATGACTATGAAGGATTGAGCACTTGCGGTGCTACGGGCAGCAATGCCTGCCATGTAAACGTGTACGAGTTCGGCTCGGGCACGCTCGCAGGCACCATAGACCAGGCCCATCTTGATTACATCGACGCGGGCGCCGGTACTGGTGTGTTTTTCCCGCTGCTGTCTCTTCTCAATCAGCAGTATTACAACGTAAACGCCGAATCTTATTTCGCGCTGGCTGAGTACCAGAACAATTCAGACAACGACAACGCAGCGAAAGTGTGGGGAATTGCGGTCGATATGGGCGGCGCCACCAACAATATGCGCCCCCAGTATCTTGGTTTGTCGTTGGTCAATCAATCCATGATTGGACCCATGTACGAATGCCCGATCAGCAACAACTTCACCTATAACTTCGCCGGCAGTCCGAAGAATGGAACGAACACGGCCACCGGTGTTCCAGCTACCAAGGATGTGCCCAATCTCTACGCCTTTTGCTTTGAGAATGGCGACAATCGATCCATGGTGCTGATCAACACCGACCTGAGTGCGAGTCACACTGTGGCTTTCACTGGAACCAACGTGCCGACAGGAAACGTGATAGAACGCCAATTTGCACCCGCATCCCTCGATCTGTTAAACGAGTCGCCTTCTGGAAAGACGAGTGCCGGCTCCACTGCGGCGGTCGCATTGAGTTCCGCGACTCTCAGCAATCCTTCTTCCCTGACCTTGCCGCCACACTCGGTGACCGCGCTCGATTTCTCAGCGGGGGGCGCTCCGGCACCCACGCCCACAGCCACTCCCGTCTTCAGCGTAGGCACAGGAACGTATTCAACTGCGCAAACCGTATCCATCTCAGATGCTACGGCTTCCGCAACCATCTACTTCACTACAGACGGAACGGGCCCGACGACATCATCGCCCGTCTACACCAGTCCGATTGCCGTCGCTACCAGTGAAACACTGCATGCGATTGCGTTGGCGCCCGGTTACACCAATAGCGCAGCGGCCGCTGCAACTTATACCATCACGATTCCTGCCGCCGCCGCTCCGTCGTTCTCTCCGGCCCAAGGGACTTACCCGGCCTCGCAGACGGTAACCATTAGCGATACAACAGCAGCTGCCATCGTCTACTACACCACAGACGGGTCTACGCCGACGACTGCGTCCGCGGTATATACCAGCCCGCTGGTCGTTAACTCCACATCCACACTCAAGGCTATCGCCGTCGCGGCTGGACTAAGCGCCAGTGCGCCTGCTTCAGCAACGTATACCATCAGCGCGCCGGCACCTTCCGCACCTGCCTTCTCTCCCGCTGGGGGAACTTACACCGGGACTCAGCAGGTCACGCTCACCGATGCAACTCCGGGTGCCGTGATCTACTATGCGACAAACGGTTCCACCGCAAGCGCCAACTGGACTGCTTATACCGGTCCTTTGAGCGTAACCTCAACGCAAACACTGAGCGCGATGGCAGTGATTGGCCAGACTCCTAGCACTCCAAGCACGGCCAGCTATGTCATTACGACTCCGTTGATCAACTATTCAAGCGGCTTCAATGCCTCGAATCTTCAGGTCAACGGCAACGCAAATCTCAACAGCGGCGTGCTGCAACTTACTCCCAAAGCAACACATCAGATCGGCACCGCGTGGTACGCCACACCTGTGCCGGTGAGCGGATTCACGACGGACTTCACCTTCCAGGTTCTGAACGGTGTTGCGGATGGTTTCACTTTCGCAATCCAGAATGCCCCCGGAGCGTATCACGCGATTGGCGGAGACGGCGGGGCGCTCGGCTATCACGGCATCAAGAAGAGTGTTGCAGTGAAGTTCGACTTCTATCACGTGAGCACGACCGGCGTTTATCTGAACGGAGTTTCTCCCCAAACCGCGTCAACAAATATGGCCACTGCTGGCATCGATTTCTGCACCGGTCATCTATTTCAGGCGCACCTCGTCTACAGTGCGGGAACGTTGACCGTCGCCGTAACCGATACCGTCACCGGCTCGCAATTCAGCCAGTCCTACTCGGTCGATATCCCAGCTGCAGTAGGTTCTTCAACCGCCTACGTAGGTTTCACGGGTTCAACGGGTGGCGAATCTGCCAATCAACAACTACTCTCCTGGCTTTACAGCACCAACCAGTGACCATTAGTCCAGGCCAACCGGCAGCGGGCGATCAAACAATCGCCCGCTGCTTTGTTCTGTCGCGCCAGCCGTTCCCATGAATGCTCGACGAACCTTCCTACCTGATGTTCAATTCATTGATTTTTCGCTTGGAAAGGCTTACTTTAGCGGTAATGCAAGCCATGCGACAGGCAGCATGGCGGAGGGTTTTCATGAGTATCACGACTGCAAGCATCGCTTCTCCTGACCTTTCGATCGAAGACGGATGGGGAGAATTCGTCGCCGGCCGCTACCGCGAAGGAAAAAGCGAATCTGAGTTTCGCAATTACGATGCCGCCGTCGTTCCCACCGTGGCAGAGTTCTACAGAACCAATCATCAATTGCAAACGGTCGACTTTGTGCTCGCCAAAGAGAAAGAATATTTCGCTTTGAACAAGGGCAAAAAAAGCATCTGGGAAGCAGCGGAGTTTCTCAACACCCTGGTCGACGAGAGCGACCCAGATACCGATCTTACCCAGATCGAACATCTCCTCCAGACCTCGGAAGCAATTCGCAGGGATGGGCATCCGCGGTGGATGATTCTCACCGGTTTCATCCATGACCTTGGCAAGGTTCTTTGTTTGTATGGCGAGCCGCAATGGGCAGTCGTCGGCGATACCTTCCCTGTCGGTTGTGCGTATTCCGACGAGGTTGTCTTCCCTGAGTATTTTGCCGCTAACCCGGATCGTGATAACCCGGGGTATCAGACAGAATGCGGCATCTATGAGCGGAATTGCGGTCTTGCCAATGTGCACATGTCCTGGGGGCACGACGCCTACATAGCACACGTGGTTAAGGACTATATGCCTGAAGAGTCTCTCTATATGCTGCGGTATCATTCGTTTTACGCATGGCACCAGCGGGGCGCCTATCAGCACCTCGTTTCCCCGCAGGACGAAGCAATGCTGCCGTGGGTACTGAAGTTCAATCCCTATGACTTGTATTCGAAGGGTCTTGCCAAACCCAATCTGCAAGAGCTGAAACCTTATTACGAGGATTTGATCGCCGAGTTCTTC
>CAILBQ010000299.1 GCA_903832475.1 uncultured Acidobacteriota bacterium
ACGTTTGTGGAAGCCCGAGTCATTCAAACGCAACGCTGCGGAAAGAGCGAGGCGAGAGTACACCGCATCAATTCTTTCCCCAGCCTCCGCCGCCGGGAGTCTGGAGACGAATTCGATCGCCTTTGGAGACGCGTCGGCTGAATTTGCCGGGGAGTTCTTTTTCGGTTCCATCTTTTGAATTCAGCAAGCACGCCTTACCAGCGGCACCGTCATCGCCTCCGTGGAGACCGTATGGCTGGAAAACTCTGCGATCGGCAAGCAGAGTTACTTCCGCATCCGCAAGCAACTCGATCTCGCGTATGAGGCCGTCGCCGCCGGTGAACTGACCGGCCCCGCCTGAACCATCGCGATAGGCATAGCGAACGACTCGAAAAGGATAGGCGTACTCGAGAGCTTCGACAGGTGTGTTGAGGGAGTTCGTCATGTGGGTCTGAACGCCAGATATGCCGTCAAGCGTCGGACGCGCGCCCATGCCGCCGGCAGCCGTTTCGTAGTAGGTGTAAGGCTGCCCCGTGCGCGGATCAAAGCCACCGACGGTGAGGTTGCTCATGGTGCCTGCGCTCGCGGCCGGTATGCGATGCGGCACTGCCTGCGCGAGGGCGCGAAGGAGCACGTCTACGATGCGCTGGGATGTTTCGACGTTGCCGCCGGCGACGGCTGCGGGCAGACGAGCGGCGACGATGCTGCCCTCGGGAGCCGTCAACGTAAGAGGGCGAAGGATGCCGGCAGTCGGCGGAGCGTCTTCCGCGAGCAGGCAGCGCAACATGTAAAAGCAGGCGGACAGAGTAATCGCATAGACCGCATTGACGCTTCCTGCAACCTGCGCAGAGGAGCCGGCAAAGTCGATGTCGATGGAGGACGCGACAGGGTCGATGCGAATGAGTGCGGCGATGCGGATTGGCTGGTCGGTGACGCCATCGCCGTCGAGCCAGTCCTCCGCGGAGAATTCTCCGGCAGGCATGAAGCTTAACTCTGCGCGAATGAGCTTTTCAGAGTGGTGCAGCAGGCTTTCCACGAGCCCGGCCAGTTCAGACACTTGGTATTTCTGCATGAGCTCATGGAGGCGCCGCTGGCCTACGTGGCAGGCTCCCATCTGGGCTTCAAGATCGCCTTCTCTTTCCTGCGGAGTGCGCACGTTGCAAAGCAAAATCTGGAGGACGTCGCGGTTGATTTTTCCGGCGCGCATGATGAGGACGGGAGGGATACGAATGCCTTCCTGGAAAATTTCATTGGCCGGGCCCATCGAACCCGCGAACATGCCGCCTACATCAGCGTGATGTGCTCGTGCGGCCACATAGAACTCAGGCTGGCTCGATGAGTCGGACGAGTCGCGGAAGACGGGCAGGACCATGGTGATGTCGGGCAGGTGGGTTCCACCCGCGTAGGGGTCGTTGAGAATGGCGATGTCGCCGGGGCCGAGATCGATAGCGTCGACAGCGGCCTGCACGGACATGGGCATCGATCCGAGATGAACCGGCATGTGATCGCCCATGGCGATGACGCGCGCGAGGCCGTCGAAAACAGCGCAGGAGTAATCGCGGCGTTCTTTGATATTGGGCGATAGTGCGGTGCGTCTCAAGGCTGCACCCATCTCTTCCGCGATGGAATGGACCATGCTCCGGAAGATCGCCAGCTCTATGGGATCACCCGTGTTGATCGTCATGCGGGATCCTCATCGACGTGAATCAAAAGGTTGCCATAGCCATCGACCAGCGCTCGTGAACCTGGAGGCAGGATGGTCGCGGAGGTGTATTCGGTGATCATGGCCGGCCCGCGGAAAGAATCGCCGGGGATCAGACGATTGCGGTCGTAGACAGTGGACGCAATCCAGCAGTCATCGAAAAACATATCGCGAGTTCCAGCAATTGCCTGGCTCCCGTCTACGCCCACGGATTCGACGTGTCGCGGCACATAGGGCTCTCCCGGGGCAACCATGCGGAGACGAGCGTTGACGATCTGGATGGGCCTGTCGGCATGGGCGAAGCCGTAGTGCAATTGATGAAGCTGATGAAACGCGGCAAAGGAATCTTCTGGACGATCGCGGTGACAAGGCAAGTTCAGCTCATATCCCTGGCCTCGATAGCGAAGATCAAGGGAGAGCTGGGCTGAACCGGTGAGGCCTTCCGCAGCGAACTCGGAGCGACCCCGTTGCTCCAATTCGCGAAAGACAGGCTCGAGCTGATCAGACCTGTCGGCAGCCAACATGACGGTCTGAGAATAGTCTCTGACCGCATCAGCGAGCAGCATGCCAACTGCAGAAAGAGCGCCTGGATGGCGTGGCACAAGCACTCGGGGAATCCTGAGAGCCCGAGCCAGGGCGCAGGCATGCAGCGGACCTCCGCCACCAAAGCTTACCAGCGTGAATTCGCGAGGATCGAAACCGCGCTCGATGGAGATGACGCGAATGGCTTTTTCCATTTCTGCTTCGACCACGCGCACGATGCCTGCGGCCAGGTGTTGAATTGATGCCAGTGAACCTTGATGCTGGGCCATGATGCGTTGAGTGCGCGCGAGGTCGATGAATGCGCTGCCGCCGAGAAAGGTGTTGCGGTCGAGACGGCCAAGCAGGAGGTTGGCATCGGTGACGGTGGGAAGTTCTCCGCGACCGAAGCAGATGGGGCCGGGGTCCGCACCTGCCGATTCGGGTCCGACGCGCAGCATGCCACCGGCATCGAAGCGGGCGATGGAGCCGCCACCTGCGCCGACGGTGTGAATGTCCAGCATGGGAACGCTGACGGGCACACCGGCCACGATGGATTCGCGAGTCAATTGCACACCTCCGGCAGAGGCGTCGGCGAGAAAGACGTCGGTCGAGGTGCCGCCCATATCGCATCCAATGATGCGATCGAAGCCGGCACGACGCGCCATTTCCGTGGCGCCGATGACGCCGCCGGCTGGTCCGGATAGTACGGTTCGAACAGGCTCCTGCGCAGCCAATCGCACGGGAACGATGCCTCCCGAGGACTGCATGACGGAGATACGAGCGCTCTTGCTGTGCTCTTGAATGCGCTGCTCGAGGCTTACCAGGTACTGTTCCATGCGGGGTGCAAGGTAGGCATTCACGACGGTGGTTGCGCCACGTTCATATTCACGAAACTCGGGCAGAATGCGGTGAGACACAGAGACAGGCAAGCCGAGCGTTTGCAGCGACCGGGCAACACGTTGCTCGCTTTCAGAATTCACAAAGGAGAAAAGGAGCGAGATGGCGACTGCTTGCGCGCCGCTGCTGCGCACCTGCGCGACGAGTTCAAGCAAGTCTTGCTCAGAAGGACTGCGAAGGATCTCCGCCTCGGCGCTGACACGCTCTGGCACGCCAAAGCGAAGGTCGCGCGGCACGATGCAAACAGGGACGGGTGCGAACCAGTCGTAGAGACTGGCGCGGGTCTGTCTCCCGATTGCTATGGTGTCTTCGAATCCCGCAGTAGTCACGAAGGCGACGCGTGCGCCGTTGCGCTCAAGCATGGTGTTGGTGCCCACGGTGGTGCCGTGACGCAGGTCAAGAGGCTCTAATTCCCTTTCCGACAGCATTTGCGTGACTGCATGCAGGACTGCGAGTGACGGGTCGGCGGGCGTGGAAGCAATTTTGAGTACGCGGATTTCACCGTCCAGGACCGAGACACAGTCCGTAAATGTCCCGCCGGTATCGATCGCAACGCGCAATGAGAACCCCTATGATAACGCGGCGATCAGCAGGTCCGTCGCGTTACGCAGATGACAAACATTCTATCGTTCGAAATTTCTGCTTTTCGAACGCTAGTGTGCAGCGGGCGGGGCAAAGGATGGTGGTTCGTCTCCAGGATGTGTGCCCCAGTTTTTATTGGGAGTCGCGGAAAGCTCGAAGTCCATTGTGCCGCCTTTGAGCACGAAGCTCTCCGGCAGCCAGGTCTTCGAGCTCGGCTTTCCGTCCACCCTAAATGTTTGAACGTAGGGATGGCCGGGACCCGCGTCCCTGGCGGTGATTTCAATGTTTCCAGAGGCGCGATGGAGGATCACCCGCGTGAAGATGGGACTGCCCAGGACCAGCTCTGCCCGGCCAGGAATTTCAGGATAGAGCCCCATGGATGCGAAGACATCCCAGGAGGACATTTCTCCCAGGTCGTCGTTTCCAGGAATGCCTTGGGGCTTGTTGATCCAGATCTGATCGAGCACCTGGCGCACCAGCTGCTGAGTCTTCCAGGGCTGACCGGCGAAGTCATAAAGCCATGGCGTTTCGATGGATGGCTCGTTATTGAGTTCGGCGTGTAATGGGCCGGCATTGGTCACAGCGGGCTTCCCTGACTCGTCGTAGAAGAAATGATCGAGACGTGTGACAGCCTTATCGCGGCCGCCCATCTGTTCAAACAGGCCCGCCACGTTGAAAGGGACCATCCATACGTACTGGGCCGCGCTGCCTTCCACAAAGCCGGCGCCTGTGGCGGGCGTGAAAGGCTTGGGCGATGGATCGTTATCTTCATCATCGTCGTGATGCAAGGTTGGCCAGCTACCATCGGCGTTTCGATTCATGAAGTACCCGCCGTCGGGAGCCGCTGTCGGGTTCCAGATGTTCTTCCAATACTGCGCGCGGGCCAGGAATTTCGAACGCTCTGCGTCATTGCCAAGATGGCCGGCAAGGGCGGAGATGCCAAACTCCGCGGACACATCTTCCAGCGTGTCGGCAGCCGGCCCCCATGCCGGCGCGCCTACCGGGATGTAGTGCAGCGTCAACCACTGGTCGAGACCGGGACGCTGGCCTACACACTCCACGGGACAACCATCGTGACTGAGGTCCTCTCTGGTGGGAACTTCAGCAGCGTGGATCAACGAAGCGAGCGCGGCTTTGGCGTCGAAGGAGCGACCGCCGAACGCATAAATATCCGCGATGGACGCGGCTGCTGGATCGCCGTTCATCACATGCGTTGCTCCGGAAAGATGCGTCCAGCGATCCCATCGGCCGCCATCCTGCTGGGACTGGTTGTAGAGACTCTGGGCGATGTCGCTCCCCTGCTTCGGGTCAAGCCACGTAAGCAGTTGCAACTGCGACCGGTAGACGTCCCAGCCGGAAAAATTGGCATATTGAATGTGCTGCGGCGCAGCCACCCGGTGAGGTTTGCCGTCCATGCCGCGGTACTCCCCGTTCACGTCGCTATAGGTCGTTGGCGTCATGGATGCGTGGTAGAGAGCTGTGGTGAAGACGATGTTCTGCTCTGGCGTGCCACCCTCCGTTTCGATTTTGTTCAGCCTTTCGTTCCATGCGGTCCTTGCATTCGCGGCGATTTTTTCGTAGGTCGTCCCGGCGTGGCTTTCCGCTTCAAGATTGGCCGCGGCGTTGGCTTCGCTCACGTAGGAAATGCCGATACGCGCTCGAATTTCGCCACCTGTGCCAAAGTCGAGCCAGACCCCGGAACCATGGCCGGCTTCTGGAAACCCCTTGGGGCCGTATCCAGTGCCCCCTGCGCTTTCAACCGCGCCCGGTGTCACAATTTCGTCTTTCCATGCGCCAGTCGATTTGACGGGGCGATCGAAGCGGGCCACGAAATAGAGGGTATAGTAGGAGCGCCGATCCTCGGTGCCAATGTATCCGCAGAAATTGCCGCTAGTCACCGAGCCTGTGACCGTGCCTGTGGAGGGATCAATCCGCGTGTGGGCGTCAGTCGAGCCGACCTCGGAATCCGAAGTTCGAACCAGGATGCGAGCCGGCTTGTCTTCGGGGAATGTAAACGTGGCGACGCCCATGCGCGTGGCCGCGGCCAGGCTCACCGCAACACCATTGGCCAGCTTTACGCGGTAGGAGCCTGGTTCTGCTTTTTCATCTTCATGGCGAAAGTCTGCCGCATACATATGCCGAAAATCAGAGGAAGGAGACTTCTCGACAGCCTCGGTGACAGGCATGAGAGGCACGTCGCCCGAGCCTCCCGCACAGCCCCAGCCTTCCACGTTGGTCAGGCTGAACCCGCGAATGGCCGTGGCGCGGTACTCGTATCCACCTGGGGCTGCAATCATCCGCTTGGCGTTGACTGGCGTAGCTTCCGGGCTGAATTGCACCATGCCGAAGGGCATGGTCGCTCCCGGGAAAACATTGCCGCCATTGGCCGTGCCGATCAATGGATTGACGAAGGATGCACGGTCTTGACTAATGGCAACCATGCCGGGAAACGCTACGATGGCGAGGCAAGCAATTCTCAGGAAACTGGAGATTGTCGTTTTGTTGAAAACAAGCATACTGGTAGAGTATGCGATTTGGACGATAGCTGCCGGATTGGACAAAATGGGCTGCACAACGGGATTTTGTTGATCGTCAACCTGGATGCGCGGGTGCCGTCTAACCTGGTGAACACCACTCGTTTCGCCAAATCGCACGGCAGAAGACACTCACTGCCTGCAACTCGTCCGCCCTGTCGTCGTTGAGCATCTGAAGTTATTCGACTCAGCGGAGAGGATCTGCAACCAGACGTTATTTCGATGGAGACTCGAATCTGCAATCGCTCCAATTCTTGAAAGGCTGAAAATGAATTGTCGAACCACGACCTTGATGAGACGTGTGGCGCTGCTTACGATTACCGTCTGCATGAGTTGCATCGCAGCTTTCGCTCAGTCGCCAGCGGCTTCTGTTTCCTCCGCAACACTCTCTGCGGTTTCACCGATCATGGATTGCGCCAAGCTGACCGCGGTCGAAATGAACAGACAGGTTGGCGCCAAGACATTCATCACTTCTGCTGTGGCCGTGCCTGATGGGAAGCCGGCGCCTTATTGCCGCGTCAACGGATATGTGGAACCGATGGTGAAGTTTGAAGTTCGCCTTCCGTTAACGGAGTGGACGCAGCGCTTCGTTCAAACTGGATGCGGCGGTCTATGCGGCGATTTGAATATTCGCCTGGGCAACGCGGATGGATGTTATCCAGCCGCTCATGGCGAGTTGGCGCTTGCATCAACCGATATGGGCCACTCGGGCGGCATGGACGGCAAATTTGGCGAGGAGGATTATCAGCTCCGCATTGACTTTGCGTATCGCGGCGTACACGTCACGACGCTTGCCGCGAAAGCGTTGATCGCCGCGTATTACGGGCAGCCAGCCAAATACTCTTATTTTGCGGGATGCTCCGACGGTGGCCGCGAAGCGCTGATGGAGGCACAGCGCTTTCCTGAGGATTTCAACGGCATCACCGCTGGCGCCCCGGCAATGAACTTTACGACGCAGAACACTTTCTATCATGGCTGGAACGCGCTGAAAAACAGTGGAGCGGACGGCAGGCCGATCCTCACTGCAGACAAATTGCCGATTCTTCACAAGGCCGTTCTCGATGCCTGCGACGCGGCAGACGGACTCAAAGACGGGCTTATCAGCGAGCCTCTTTCCTGCCATTTCGACCCGGCCGCGGTGCAGTGCAAGGCAGGCCACGACGACGGCACATGCCTGAGTGCCGCCCAAGTGCAAGCAGCTCGCAACATCTATGCGGGCGCTCACGACGCGGAAGGGAACAAACTCGTGCTGAGCGGTCCTCTTCCAGGATCGGAACTGGCGTGGCAAGGGGTTTATGTTCCGGCGGCGGGCGGAGCACGCATCATGAGCTCAATGATCTCTGCCGGTTCACTGAAGAACCTGGTCTATGAAAAAAATCCGCCTGCAGACTACACGCTGGCGGACTTGAAATTCAGCCGTGAGTCGTTCAACGCAACGACACAACTGCATGCGCTTTACGACGCGACGGATCCCGACCTCAGTAGTTATGAAAAGAGGGGAGGCAAGTTGATACTTTGGCACGGCCTGGCGGATCCTCATATCTCCCCGCTCAACACCATCGCCTACTACACGGCTATGGCGGGAGTTATGGGCGATGCGGAAGTGAAGAAATTTGCGCGCTTGTATCTCTTTCCTGGGGGATACCACTGCGGCGGGGGAGAAGGTCCGTTCAGCTTTGATTTGATGAGCGTCATGATGGCGTGGGTGGAGCAAGGGAAGGCTCCGTTGGCCATCGTCGCCTCGCATCTACCAGAAGGCCCGAGAGGTCCGACTGCCGGTGTCCCGGCTGGCATGCCAGGGCCGCCGAAAGGAAGGATGGGACCGCCTCCGGGTGAGGGCGAGGTGCAATTGAAGCCGGACCGCACCCGTCCTGTGTACCCGTATCCGCTGACGACGATGTATCGAGGTTCGGGCAGCATCGACGAGGCAGGAAACTTCAGCGCCGGCAATGCGAAGCCCGTTCCGGCTGCGGATCTGCGCTGGCTTGGCGCAGATTTTTATACGGCACATTACGAGCTTTGGTGCACCGGCGAAGGAGCCTCGATGAGTTGCAAATCAACACGATAGACGCGGCCTCGGCAACGGCTTGCGCCGCGGAGCAGCCAAGGCTGCGACACGATTCGCATGCGTAAGTGGCCTCGAGTAAGTGCTACTTCGGCTTTCGCCGAGTGGCATTCTTCCATGCCTTGACAGGCCTTGTATCCGCATGTCTTCATTGCGCTGTTGAACGTGCGATCGCAGGCACGGATGAGACTACGTCAAAGGCAGCTTCTTTGTCAGCGAGGGAGCTTCCACCGATCCATACGGTGTACTTTGTGGCTTCAATAGTGGGCTTGCTCTCGTTGTTGTAGAAAGAGAGCTCGTTGAAACCGAGATCGAAGCTCACTTTCTGTGACTCGCCGGGTTTGAGAGTGATGCGTTTGAATCCTTCCAAACTGCGCACCGGCTGTTCCATGCTGGCGCCGCGATTGCGCACGTAGCACTGCACCACTTCAGTCGCCTGACGGCTGCCGCTATTGGTCACGGTCGCTGTCGCTTGCAAAATGGCAGAGGTGCGACTTGCCAAGGCTTCGGACAGCGGGATGCTTGGCTTGGACGCCCGAACGTCACTGTAGGTGAATGTCGAGTAAGTCAGGCCGTGGCCGAAGGGGAACAACGCATCGTTGGGCACGTCGATATAGCGTGAGAAGAAGCGCGAGTCGCCTCCCGGCGGCTTGGAAAGATCTAGGCCAACAGGGGGCCGGCCAGTTGGGAACTGGTTGTAGTAGAGCGGCTCCTGGCCGACCGCGCGAGGAAAGCTCATGGGAAGTTTGCCGGAGGGCGAAACGTCTCCATACAGAACGTCCGCTATGGCATGGCCGGCTTCGGTGCCGGGGAACCAGACTTCCATGATCGCCGCAACATGCTTACTGGCCCAGTCGAGAACCAAAGGCCGACCCGAGAATACGAGCAGAACGATCGGCTTGCCGGTGGCGGCGACGGCTTCCAGCAACTTTTCCTGATTGCCGGGCAGATCGAGGTAGGCGCGCGAACCGCCTTCGCCGCTCATCATGCCCGATTCGCCCAGCGCAAGCACTGCGACATCAGACGCTTTTGCTGCTTCGACGGCCTCGGCAAAACCGGCCTGAGAGGCGCCTTCGATTTCCGTACCCTTTGCATAGACCAGGGTTCCGCTGACCTTTTGTGCCCGCTCTTCCAAGCCAGCGCGAACGGTTACGATATCTTTCTCGTTGCCCGCGCCTCCCCAGGCTCCCACCATTTCAGCTGGATTCTCAGAGAGCGGCCCGATTAAGGCAACGTGCTTGAATTCTGCGGAGAGAGGAAGCAACGGAGCACCGCCTGCCGATTTCTCATTCTGTAACAGAACGAACGATTCTTCAGCAGCCTTGCGAACCAGCGGCCTGTGTTCGGCGACAGCCGCAGTCACTTCGGGAGCCTCGGCATAGGGATGCTCGAAGAGGCCGGTAGCGAACTTGACGCGCAGTACGCGCCGGACGGCTTCGTCGACGACGCTCATCGGAACCTGACCGGTACGAACAAGCCGGGGAAGCTGGGTGTCATAGAAGTGAGACATCATGTCGACGTCGACGCCGGCAGTGATTGCCTTGCGCGTGGCGGTCGCCGGACCGAGCGCGATGCCGTGGTTGATCAACTCCATCACCGCGGTGTAATCGCTGACGACAAATCCATTGAAGCCCCATTCCTTGCGGAGAACTTCTCCGAGGAGAAAGGGGTTGGCGCTCGCCGGCACTCCGTTGAGCGCGTTGAAGGCACTCATGATGGTTGCGGCACCAGCCTCGACAGCGGCCTTGTAGGGAGGAAGGTACACCTGGCGGAGGCGGCTTTCAGACATATCCGTCGTGAAATATTCGCGACCCGCTTCGGCCGCGCCATAAGCAGCGAAATGCTTGACCGACGCGGCGACAGTGCCAGGTTTGGAGAGGTCGTCGCCCTGGTATCCGCGAATGTAGGCCCGCGCCATCGCTGCGCCGAGATAAGCATCTTCGCCGGCTCCTTCTGCCGTCCGGCCCCAACGCGCATCGCGGCTAATATCGACCATGGGCGAGTAGAACCAGCGAACGCCCGCGGTGGTCGCCTCTTCCGCGGAGATATGCCCGAGGTTCACAACGAGATCGGGATCGAAGCTGGCTGCCAGGCCAAGCGGAATGGGATAGACCGTCCTGAAGCCGTGAATCACGTCGGCCCCGAAGAGCAGCGGAATATGCAGGCGACTCTTTTCGACGGCCAGATGCTGATAGAGGTTGGTACGGTCTTTGCCGACAGTGTTGAGCATGGAACCTACACCGCCGGTGGCAGCCAGTTGCATGGCATTGACGGGGTTGGTGGGCTCGGGATTGACTGCAGCGATGGCGCCAGCTTTGGCGCCGTCCGCAGTAGCAGCGTCCCCTGTATCGTTGTATTGAACGAGCTGTCCGATCTTTTCGTCGAGCGTCATCTGACGCAGCAGCTTTTCCACGCGAGCTTCGATTTTCGGGTCAGCCAACTGCGCGTTGGAGGGATGCTTGACCGAGGCTGTCGAATGGGCAACCGGTGCAGGCGTCTGCGCCGGAAGCGTCGTGATATTGCCGGTCAGGGCAACAGATAGAGCAAAGCAACTGGCACTCCGGATGATTGCAGGAAGTGAGCAGAAATCAAGGAGAGATGGCCCGGAACGGCCAGCAGAGATTGAAACATAAAGACTCTTCAGCACGATGTTCTCCTCAATTTTCCTTTGCGCAATCGAGCGGCAGGCCAGCGTTCTTGCAACAGTCGAAAAGACGACATCAGGCCGGCTGTTGCGAACCCTTATTCGACGAAATGAGCGATGCCTTGCTACGATGGGCGCAATCGTTTGCGCTCCGTGGTGAGTTGTACCATTCGTGAGGGAAAGAGTCAACGGAAGGCCCCTTCGCATGTTACGGCTGATATCCCATCTCTCTCAAGCAGAAATCATTTCAAAGACTTTGCCAGGAGGCAACGCCGCCACCGCTCAGAATTTGGCAGGAATAGAGGAATTAAGCATGAATGCCGGAAATCCCTTTTCACGTTTTCGCGTCTGTCGCACGCAATGCACTCGCTTCGCCATGCTGCTTCTCTGCTCTGTGCCCTCGCTCGCGCAGGCCTCTTCGGACTACTACCGGCACGTCATCTTCGACAACAGCCTCACGCGCGACAGCTACTTCTACAGCCACGGCCATGCTTCAGGCCAAAGCTACCTTGAGGAAGTGAACGACCGTCTCCCGGTCGAATCCACGACCTTTCTCACGCCACCTAATGCGCTGCGTTTGCAATGGCAATCAGCGCCAGACGGTGGATGGGCGGCAGAGGTGAGTGCCGCGGTAATTCGCAACCGATTGCCTGGATTGTCGGGAAAGAATCTTTTCTTTTGGATGTATTCTCCGCAGCGGATGAACGCTGCTGACTTACCGCGCCTGGTGCTTGCCACGATGAGTGGAGGCCTGCAGGTAGCCGAATTCCCCGCCAGCTTCAGCCATCCTCTACAGTTGGGCAAATACACAGGCGACGTTCCGGCGGCACACTGGGTGCTGGTGCGCATCCCGCTCGCGGATTGCCGGACTGCTTCAATCCACCCCTTGAAGCCGGAATATGTCGAGAGCCTCACCTTCCAGCAGGGGCGCGCTGACGGCGTGCGCCACACGCTCATTGTGGATGAGATCCGCATCGGTGACGACCCTGCCAAGGCCGTTCCTCTGCCCACTCCTACTCACGTTCAAGCTACGGGTTACGACCGCCATGTCGAGATCGAGTGGAATGAAGTTCAAGCAGCGTCGGTTGCGCGCAACGTGATCTACAGGTCGCTTGACGGTCAGAAATTCGCTCCCATCGGCATGCAGCTGCCCGGCATTCATCGCTACGAGGATTTCCTGGGAAAAGCCGGCGTTCATGCACAATACAAGGTTGCCGCAGAGGACTGGCGCTACAAGCAATCGAAGCTTTCGGTGACAACAGAAGCAGCCACTCGGGAATTGAGCGACGACGAGTTGCTCACCATGCTGCAAAAGGCGTGCTTTCATTACTACTGGGAGGGCGCCGACCCGCATTCCGGCATGGCTCGGGAGAATATGCCTGGGGACGATCGCATTGTCGCGACGGGCGCCAGCGGATTCGGCATTATGGCGCTGATGGTCGGAGTCGACCGCGGATTCATTACCCGCGAAGAAGGAATGCAGCGGCTAACGAGGATTGTCGACTTTCTCGAACACGCCCAGCGTTATCATGGCGCGTGGTCGCATTACATGGACGGAAACACCGGCCAGACGATGGCTGTCTTTGGCATGTATGACGATGGTGGAGATCTGGTCGAGACTTCCTTTCTCATGCAGGGCCTGCTTGCGGCTCGTCAGTACTTTCGCGGAGAAAGCGCACAGGAGAAAGCGCTGTATCAGCGCATGACCGGACTTTGGCAAACGGTCGAATGGGACTGGTATCGCGAGACGCCCGGCAGCAATTTTCTCTACTGGCATTGGTCGCCGGACTGGGCATTCCAGATTCACCATCCGCTCATCGGCTTCAACGAGGTGATGATCACCTATCTGTTGAGCATGTCATCACCCAGCCACGCGGTTCCCGCAAGCCTTTACTATTCCGGCTGGGCGAGCCAGGCGCAGCTGGCGATGAGTTATCGCGAAGGATGGTCGGGAAGCAAGGATGGCAACCTCTATGGCAATGGCAACACCTATTACGGCATCAAGCTGGACGTCGGCGTGGGCACGGGAGGCCCGTTGTTCTTCACCCACTACTCATTCATGGGCTTCGATCCGCACAGTCTGCATGACCGATTCACTCACTCCTATTTTGAAAACAACCGCAACATTGCGCTGATCAATCGCGCCTATTCGGTCGCGAATCCCAAGCACTTCAAAGGCTATGGCGCGGACGCGTGGGGTCTTACGGCCAGCGACGGACCCAATGGCTACATGGCGCACGCACCCGACAAGATCAACGATGAGGGGACACTGACTCCTACGGGCGCGCTGGCATCGTTTCCGTATACGCCAGAAGCGTCGATGGCGGCGTTCAAGCATTACTACCGGGATCTGGGCGCGCAGATGTGGGATGTCTATGGGCCGCGCGATGCCTTCGACCCGGAAGCGAACTGGATTTCGCCTATCTACATGGGCCTGAATCAGGCGCCCATCGTGGTCATGATCGAGAACTATCGGACCGGACTGGTGTGGAAGAACTTCATGAGCAATCCAGAGATCGGCGACATGCTCAAGAAGCTCGATGAGGTTTCAGCGCAAGAAGTCCGCTGAGAGGAGCAGGAGCGCGAACAGTTTCAGGAGCGACGATGTGACGGCAAGCCGGCAAAGATCTCCCGATAAAACTCGGGGTGCGATTGCCAGGTCTGGCCGGTGACCATGCGCCAATCACGAACGGCCTGCTGGTCTACGAATGTTCCTCCAGCCTGCTCCGCTTCGAAGCGAACGTGTTCATAGCAGGTAATTCTCTTGCCATTCGTGAGGCCGGCGGCGGCAAGTACCTGGATGCCATGGCAAATAGCGAAGATCCACTTTTGCTGCCGGTCAAATTCGCGGACAATATCAAGCAGGCGCCGATCATTACGGAGGTACTCGGGCGCGCGGCCGCCCAGGATGAGGATGGCATCATAATTAGCCACATCTACTACCTGATCGAACGAGAGGTCGGCCTCTAAACCGTAACCGGGTCGTTCGACGTAGGTATCCCAACCTGGTTCAAAATCGTGCATTACCAGGTGGAGGCGACGAACAGATGGAGCAGCAACCGTAACGCGCCAGTTTTCTTCGCGAAACCGATGGACCGCGTAAAGCGCTTCGTAGGATTCGCCGGCATCTCCAGTAACGATGAGTATCTGTGACATTCTCTCTCCAACTCCGAATCACTGCTATTTCAACAAAACTGGCGATGTGTTGTTTTATCGATCGTCACGGCAAGTATTGTCCCAGAAAACGCCGCGCCAGGATAAATCCGTCCTTGCGCTGTTGCGGGAAATCGGGCAGGTTGCCGCCATCTGGCGCATCCCAGAACTCGTCCTCGTGCTCCACCGCGATTCCTCCACGGAATCGCGCCTGGAGGAGTACCGTGAGGAATTCGGGCCAGTTCACGATGCCCTGTCCGGGGATGCGATAACGCCACCAACCCTGTCCTGCAATGCCTACCTGCTGGAGCACAGGCTGGATGATCTCAGTATCCTTTGCATGCGCGGCCAGGATGCGGTCTTTAAAGTGCCACGCCACGCTGACTGGATCAATGTACTGTCGCACAAAATGGGAAGGATCAAACTCCAGACCCAGTCGCTTGCTCGGCACGCGGTCAAAGACGGCCTGCATCGCAGCCGGAGTACTGGCGAAATTGGCATCGTTGGGGTAGTTCTCCCATCCCATCGTCACGTCAAGCTTTTCACAAATGGGCAGGTATTTCTCATTGAAGACGTCAGCGAAGGCTTTGGCCTGATCTTCCATACTCGCGCCTGGAATGCCCCCGCTGAAGGTTCCAACAAACTTGCAGCCCAAACGATGGCAGAACTCAAGGGCGCGAACAAACTCGGCATTCGCAGCCGCGCGCTTGCCCGCATCGGGGTCGGTGTGGTTGGGATTGAAGTATTCAATGCTGACAATGCGAATGCCTGCGTTGCGGGCATTCGTCACAATCTGATCGATGGCGCTGTCGCTTAATTTTGGATTGAAGTCTGGACCCGGCGTCACCACCACGCCTGCGTAACCAGCATGTGCTGCGAAGGCAAGCTTCTCCGGCGAATACGGAGTTATGATGGAGAGCTTTGGATAGGGCGTCTCTGCCGGCATGTCCATCGACCCCGCATGCTCCTGCGCCGTTGCAACCTTTGCTCCGCCCATGCCCAGCGCCGCCACCGATGAGCCGCCCACTTTCAAGAAATCGCGCCGATTCCAAAACGATCCTTCGCTCTCCATTGCCATCGTCTCCTTGTTGGACGCAGTCGTTCGATCGGGTGTGCAGCCTGGGGAATTATATCTGGCAAGCCGAGCGATACGGACAGGAACGAGGGAAGCTTCTCTGATTTGCATCTTCGAGATCGGCGTTGACGCGGGCACTCTCTCCATCCCGGTGCTATAGTAACTTCCATTGCACAGGATGGGGTCATGCACACGATGAATCGGAGGAACTTTGTCATAGGAGGGGCTGCTGCTTCAGCTCTTCTATCGGGCACGAATGGTCTATTCGCTGATCCGCTGGGTATGCCAATCGGCTGTCAGACCTACCCTGTGCGGAAGTCGATACGCACGGATTTCGCGGGTACCATGAAGGGCTTACGCGCAGCCGGGTTCACTCAGATTGAGCTGTGCTCGCCCTACGGTTACGAGGAGTTTTTTAGCCTCCAGAAATACAAGCCTCATGAATTGCGCCGCATGCTTGAAGACTGGGGTCTCGGCTGCATCTCCGCTCACTGGTCGGCCGATGAGCTCTTTCAAAAGACGGATCAAAGCATTGCATATGCGAAAGCATTCGGCATGACGCAGATGGCGATTGCCGCGCTCGGGCCTTGGAGCCCGCGGACGACGGAGACCGTCGACGACGTGAAGCGCTACGTCGAGCCTTTCAACGCTTTCGCCGAAAAGGCTCACGCTGCAGGCATCATCGCGTTACTGCACAATGAAGGCTTCGTCTCCGAATACATCGATGGCAAGCCGGTCTACGACATGATGATCAGCAATCTTAATCCCGCCACGACGAGGTTGCAGTTTCAAGTCTCGACCTTGCAGCAGGGCTACGATGCAGTCACTTACTTCAATAAGTATCCCGGCCGCTTTCTCTCCATGCATTGTCAGGATTGGGTGAAGGATTCCACCACCAAAACCGGCTTCCGCCAGGTTCCGCTGGGCCAAGGCGTGGTGAATTGGAAGGGCGTATTTGCAGCCGCGAAAACGGGCGGCATAAAGAACTACTTCGTTGAACTTGAAGAGGATCCATCGCTGATGCCGCTGAGTGTGCCTTACCTGAAATCCCTGAATGTGTAAGGTGAGCGGAATCTCTCGATCGGAAGCCGAAGCTCAAGAAGGAAATGCAAGAATTCAACAGTATGAGCGTCGATAAGCCGGCGTCAGGGG
>CAILBQ010000300.1 GCA_903832475.1 uncultured Acidobacteriota bacterium
CGTCGTCGACTCGAAGGCTGACAGCGACGTGGCCTACCTGAGGGCCAACCAGGTTCCCGGAGTATTCAGCGTGAAAAACCACTTACAGATTGCCAACCAGGGCGACGAGAAGAGCGGCAAGTAACTCAGAACGACCAGTCGACAATCAGGCTACGAAATGCTCCAGCCCGGACTTAACGGTCCGGGCTTTTTATTTGACGAGCAGGCCGTGCGAGCGTCTGGATTCACGTGTTTGTAACACGGAGACATAGGCGAGTTTCGTAGACTCAAGGGTCTATGACGATAGACGCTCCTCTCGGTATCGAAATTCAGGACGGCACGGTGGACGGAACGCGAATTATCCGGCTGAACGGGCCAATGACGCTGCGAAATCTGTTCACCTTTCAGGGCGAGATACGAAGCGTAGCCCTGACGCGGGTGATGATTCTCGATCTGGCGGGCGTGCCTTACATGGACTCTGCGGGGATGGGCTCGATCATCAATTACTTTGTGCATTGTCAGAATGCAAAGGTGCGCATGGTCGCTGCAGGGGTCAGTCCGCGTGTCATGGAATTGTTCAAAATGACCAAGGTGGATACGGTTATACCGCTTGCTGATTCGGTGGAGGCGGCGGGGCAGCTCAGCGTATAAGTGCTTCTTCGATGGAAGATTGTTGAAGCCCGCCGCGGGTGAGGCCAGCCTTTCCTGCATCTCATTGGACAGAGATGAAGGAAAGGAATTCTGATGCCCCCTCCCAAGAAAGCGGCGAAGAAAGCGGCGAAATCGGCTGCCAAGAAGGCTCCGAAAAAAGGGCCGAAACACCACCACGACAAACACCATGGACAGAAGGATCTGCTCCGCGCCTTTGAACATCTTGGCCGTGTGCAGGTGCTGCAGCAGTCACTGCCGTCCTCTTCCCGGATCGTCGACACACTGGCAACTCTTGCACAACAGCAGTTGAAGAACGGCGAGCACAAGGATGCCGCGGATTTGCTTCGGGCAGCAGAACACCTGATGTTTGCAGCTCTGGTGGGCGAGCACTCCAGGGGCGCAAAACTGTCGCCGGATCTGCAAAGCGCGATTGAGGAACAATTTGACGATCTGGCGCAGCGATCCGACGAGCATTGGAACGATGCCAAGGTTCATCCAGCGACGCTGGGGGCAATTTACTTGAGCGCGCGGAAGGGCGCCGAGGAGGCATACCGAGGGGGAGAATTCCATAAAGCTCTGGAGTATATGCGCGGCGCAGAAGCCCTCTCCCATGTTGAAAATTTAGGGCCGCAGGAATTGGATGCTGGAGAAGGTGCAAGTGCGAAGTTGAGCCGGACATCGCAGTAGGTGGATGAGGGCAACGCGGCGCCGATGTCGAATGTGGAGCGGACGGGCTCTGCCGAAGCCAGCACGGCAGAAGGGGAAGGTCGCAAGCAGCGCAGTGTTCACGCGCTGGAGGCGACGAACTTCTTTCTGGCGGACGTTCAGACCGGATTAGGGCCGTTTCTGGCGGCATACCTGACGGGATCAGGTTGGAACCCGGGACGGATTGGAGTCGCACTGACCGTCGGCGGGGTGGTCACGGTGTTGCTGCAAACGCCGGCGGGCGCTGTCGTCGATCGTGTGCGGGCCAAGCGCACGGTCTTGATCGCGGGCACCGCGGTGCTGGCGGCTGGCGCGGTGTTGTTGTCCGTTACCACGCAGCCGTGGTCGGTGTATTCGGCGCAGGTGTTGATCGGGGGAGCCGCTCCGTTCCTAGGTCCGACGCTGGCGGCTATCACCATGGGGCTGGTGGGTGTACGGCTTTTTGATCGCCAGTTTGGAAGAAATCAGGGATATAACTCCGCTGGGAATGTGGTCTGTGCACTCCTGATAGCAGGAATCAGTCATTTCTTTGGCAACCGCGCGATCTTCTTGACGGCGGCTGTGCTGGTTGTGCCTACGATGGTGTCGGTGCTGATGATTCGCGGGGCTGACATCGACGATGAACTGGCCCGTGGAGGAAAAAAAGCGAAGGGGGAGACCACCAAAGAAGCTTCTGTTGTGAGAACGATTCTGGGCGACCGTACGCTGCTTGTCTTCATGGTGTGCGCTTTCTTTTTTCATTTCGCCAACGCCGCGATGCTTCCGCAGCTAGGGGAGATGCTGGCCAAGGGCAAGGATGGCACGGCAGCGCCGTTCATGTCGGCGTGCATCATCGTGACCCAGGTGGTGATCATGGTTTCGGCGGCGTTGATTGGGCGCTTTGCAAACAGGCATGGAAGGAAGCCGCTGTTATTGCTTGGCTTCGGGATGCTGCCGATTCGGGCCTTGCTGTATACACTGACGGCCAACACGGCGGCGCTGATCGGAATCCAGTTTCTGGATGGGGTCGCGAATGCCATCTTTGGCGTGGTGTCCATCCTGGTTGTGGCTGACCTGACGCGCGGCAGCGGGCGATTCAACCTGGCACAGGGAGCGCTGGCGACTGCAGTGGGTATCGGGGCTGCCTTGAGCAATACATTTGGAGGCAAGCTTGTCCAGTACTTCAGCTTCCGAGCTTCCTTTCTTGGATTGGGAGCTGTGGCCGTCGTTGCGGTGGTGCTGCTCTGGCTCGGTGTTCCCGAGACGCTCCGTTCGGAAGCGGAGGCGGCCTGAGCA
>CAILBQ010000301.1 GCA_903832475.1 uncultured Acidobacteriota bacterium
CTGGGACGAATACCAAAAAGAGACAGCATCCTGGACCCAGCAAGGTTTTCCGGTCTTTCCCACTTTGGGAAACCACGAAATTTATTACGACCACGCCAAGGGAATCGCCAACTACCTGAAAAATTACCCCAATATCGACGGACATCGGTATTACTCCGCCTTGCTTGGTTCGGTCGAGGTCATCTCTCTCGACATGAACCTGCCGGTCGCGCCGCGGTCCGATCAGGGGCGGTGGTTTTCGGCCCAGTTGGAGCATCTACCGCCACAGGCGGAGTTCTTGTTGATTCTGTATCACATCCCCTGGATAGCCGATGAACAGTCGCAACTGGTCGCAGGACTACCAACTCACGATGCCCAGACATTGCGTGGAATTCTGACAGACAACCTGCCTAAGATGCACGCCAAGGTCGTGGTCTTCAACGGCCATATCCACAACTACGAGAGATTTGAGGCAGGCGGCGTTGAATATGTAGTGACTGGAGGCGGAGGAGCTGTACCCTATCCGATCCTGATACGAGGCCGTCACGATCTTTATCAGGATTCAGGATTTCCGGTTTACAACTTCCTCACGATTGAGGTTCATGACCACCAGTTGGAAGGCGTGATGTGGAAAGTCATCGACCCCGACGCCAAAACTCTCAACGTGGAGGCGAAAGATAGATTCCTGGTGAAAGCCGATCCGATTCCCGCGCATCCAGCACTTGGAACTCGAGCGAAGTAAAACGGACAAAATCTGAGGATCGGCGAGCGGCGTCAGTCCATCGCCAGCAGCGCGAAGAGTAAGAGCCAGGCGATGCCCATGGCGTGCCAGTACCAGGCCATGCTGTCGACCGCAATCTGGCGGTATTCCACCTTCTTGAGTAGCCCGAGCATGGTGAGGCATCCAGCCAGCGCCAAGATGCCCAGAATTAAATGGCCAGCGTGGATCCCGGTGATGAGGTAGAAGAAGTAGATCGCGGGAGTTGCCCAGCGATCAAAAGCAAAGCCTTGCGTGGTCAACTGCTTCCACGCCATGAACTGCCCAGTCACAAAAAGGCAGCCTAAAACCAGCGTTGCGCCAATCCATGGAAGCGTACGTCTCATCGCCGGCCGGCCAAGTCCCAGCCACTCTTCCACCACGTCAAACTCGCGAAAGATCTGCCGCCTGGCCACTTCCATCGTCAGGCTGCTCAGGATCAGGATGCCGGTGTTCAGGAAGAGAATCGGAGGCATCTGGACTGGATGCCAGTCGCCGATGAAGTTGGAGGAGCGCGTGTCGATGTGCCCTGTTCCTTGATGAGCAAAGAACATGACCGCCAGCGCCAGGAAGAACATCATATCTCCGGCGAGTGCGGAGAAGACGATGAAGCGGAATCGCTTCAGCAACTCGCGGGGACCGCTTCGTCCCAGCTTTTTCCATTCGTCGTCGTCGCCGTTGCCGCCGCCGCCGGTCGGTCGCCGGTCGACAGGAGGTTTTCCGCCGATGCCGGGATCTTTCCGCTCGGTTTCGACCGGGTATCGAGTGAAGGTGGTGGGCATGGGGAACAGGCCTCGATGAAGGTGAGCTTACACGCTCTCTGGCAAGGATGCACTGGAAAGTGCCGAGGTTGGTTTCGTCCTCTGCAAATCCGGTCCTCTTTCCCGATTGGACGCGGCTCTGGAGCAGAAGAGTGCAGAGAATTTAGCGTAACTGGATTGCGGCGTTGGCGAGAAGGGTCGATTCGACAAAGAGACGATGAACGCGGCGGTCGATGGAGAGTTCTGGATGAAAGGTTGCCGCCATGGTCATTCCTTCGCGAATGAGAACGGGGAAACCGTCGCGTTCTGCGAGGACTTCGACGCTGGGAGCGACTTCCAGGATGCGCGGGGCGCGGATGAAGACGGTTTCTAGCGGACCGCCAGGAAGCGTGGTTTCGAGTTCGAGGATGGCCGAGTCGCGCTGGACGCCGTAGGCGTTGCGTTCGACAGCGATGTCGAGGATGGCGAGACTGCGCTGTGCGGGATTGCGGACGTCTTTGGCGAGCAGGATGGCGCCGGCGCAGGTACCGAAGACCGGTTTTTGGCGAGCGAAAGACTGAAGCGCGTCGAAGAAACCTTCGCGGTCGAGGAAGCGAAGCATGGTTGTGGATTCGCCGCCGGGAAGAATCAGGCCGTCGAGATCTTCGAGTTGTGCCGGCCGACGGATGAGCGAGGCGGCTGCGCCGGTTTCTTCGAGGGCCTTGGCGTGCGCTTCATAGTCGCCCTGGATGGCGAGAACGCCGATTCTGGGCATTTTCTGGGATTCTGGCAAATCGATCTCCTGAGTTCAGGATAAGGGATTTGGTTTGCCGTTCGGAAAGACGAAGTTCGCGTCGGGAGAAAAGGCGAAGAAAAGGCGATGTATACCCGGGGGGGTGGGGGGGGTGGGTTCTGTCGATTTCAATTCAGGACGGGCCTGGGGAAGGTCCAGCTGAACCGCGCGCAGTGCTTCCACATAGGCGGCAGAGGCCGATTCACTCTTTCCATTATGCTCCCGGTCGCTCGCAGAATCGAGGGGAAATCGATGGGGTTCCCGATTTGGGAAGCGGGTGATACAAGGTCCTCTTGAATCTCCTGCGGAGACAGGGGGCACCCAGTTTCGAACACATTGCAATATTCAACGGAGTGGTTCGTCTGGGTATATAGGTGAATGACTGGGTAGCGGTTGTGGAAAGCGGGCCGGGGATGAACGCGCTGTTACGTCCGATGGACGAGGTCATTACGGAAGAGCGGCCCAGGCTGCGCGATTTCATCCGGCGGCGGGTTCCCAATGAGGCGGACGTTGAAGATCTGTTGCAAGACGTGTTCTACGAGCTGGCGCGGGCGTACCGGCTATTGACTCCGATCGATTCGATGGCGGGTTGGCTGTTTGGGGTGGCGCGCAACCGGATCACGGACATGTTTCGGAAAAAGCGGCCGGAAAATTTCACAGATGCAGCCGTGGAGGGGGAAGACGGGGAATTGGTGCGGCTGGAGGAGTTGCTGCCGTCCTCGGATGCCGGGCCGGAGGCCCTGTACGTGCGGGCCAGCCTGCTGGATGCGCTGGACAAGGCGTTGAGCGAACTGCCGGCGGAACAGCGGAAGGTCTTTGTGGAGCATGAATGGGAGGGTCTGAGCTTTCAGGAGATGGCAACGAGGAATGGCGTGAATGTGAACACGCTGCTGTCGCGGAAGAGATATGCGGTGCTGGCTCTACGGAAGCGGTTGCAGCAGACGTATGACGAATTGTGACGGCGAGGAAGTACAGGAACCGAGTGAGTCGAAGGACAGATTTCAGAGGAAGAGGGATGCGATATGCGAAATGAATGGGTAAGACGGAACAAATGGATTTTCGTGGTGGCTCCGCTGGCGGGCCTGGCGTTTGTTGGGGTCTGCGGGGAGGTGGTGATGCACCTGTGGAACTGGCTGGCGCCGGGGCTGTTTGGCTGGCACGCAATCAATGTATGGCAGGCGCTGGGGCTGCTGCTGCTAAGCCGAATTCTCTTTGGGAGCTGGGGCGGCGGCGGAAACGGGCGGTCGCGCCGGCGGGAGAGATGGGAGCGGATGAGCCCGGAGGAGCGAGAGAGGTTTCGCATGGAGATGCGCACACGATGTGGAGGATTTGGGGCGAGGGAAGGGAATGAGCCTGCGTGAGGGCTCATCGTCTATCGAGGACTAGCCAGTCCAGGACCACGATGCGTCAAGCTTGCAGGAGAGAGTCTGGAAAGGGAGGTCCGCCTTCGATCCGCCCGAAACCAGTTGGTGAACCTCACAGCGACGAATATTCGAAGAATTTCATGTGGACAGGCGTCGCTTGGTGGATCCCATGCCGACCAGATCCAGGGTGATGAGCATGGCGGGAAGCAGGAAGATGATGGAGCCAAAGACCCACATGATGGCTGCGCCGAGCACCTGATCCTCCACGGGCGAAACGTGAAACGGATTGGGGTTGGTGACATAGAAGGGGTAAACCGGGCGGCCGCAGAAGGCCAGGAAAGCGGAGAGCAAGGTATTTACGATGTCAGCGGCAACCAAGTAAAGCAGGAGGCTCCAATCCCTGCC
>CAILBQ010000302.1 GCA_903832475.1 uncultured Acidobacteriota bacterium
AACTTGGTCCGCGCATCGGTGATCGGCGTCTCGTTGGCCATCGACCACAGCACGATCGCCGCATGGTTGCGATAGTTGCCAATCTCTTCGTCAAGCTGCTGCTGCGCCTTGGCGTAGACTTCCCGCTTGTCAAACTGGACCGCCCAGTACACCGGATTCTCCGACCACACCATCAGCCCCAGGCGATCCGCCGCGCGCAGCATCGTCTCATCATGCGGATAATGCGCCAGCCGCACAAAGTTTGCTCCCAGCTCCTTGGCCCAACCCAGCAGCGTTTCCGCATCTTTGTCGGAATACGCTCGTCCAGTCCGATACGGCGCTTCGGCATGAATGCAAATCCCGCGCAGAAACACCGGCTTGCCATTCAGCAGGATCTCGTTGCCCTTGGTCTCGATGGTTCGGAAGCCTATCTCATCTGTGATCTGATCTTGGCTGTACATCTCCGGCATTTCCGACGTGCTGTAAAACGTTACCTTAACTTTGTTCAGGACCGGCGATTCAGGACTCCATAGTTTCATTCCCTTTGCAAACAGCTTGAACTTTGCGATGCCGTCGTCACTCGTGAATCCCTCTGCGTGCGCACTTAACTCGGGAACGTCAATGCCGATCGCATCCTTGGCCCTTGCACCAACAATATGCACCCAGCCCTCAACCGTCTCCGGTTCGGTCTTGCTCAAGTGGATGTCGTATTGATCAATGAATCGCCTCGGCACGGTGATCAGCGAAACCTCCCGCGTCAGCCCGCCATAGTTGAACCAGTCCGTCTGCGTGGTCGGCACTCCATCCTCATGCCGCGTGTTATCCACCACCGCAACCACGAAGTTATCGCCGCTCTTCACCGCCGAAGTAACCTCGCAGTTGAACGCGGTAAACCCGCCCTCATGCTCGCAGACTTTGGTCCCATTCACCCAGAAGATAGATTTGTAGTTCGCCGCGCCCACATGCAGAAACACCCGCGTGTGTTCCTTCTTCTCGAACGCAAAATCCTTCTCGTACCACATCAGCCCTTCGTACCAGAACAGCTCCGGCTTCTGCGTGTTCCAGTCCCCCGGCACCTTGATCGTCGGTGACTTCGAAAAGTCATAGTCAATCGGCCCGGTATCTCCCGGCCGCGCCTTCTCATTTACAAACCAGCCGCGCTTGATCTCATGCTTGTGAAAGTCATACAAGCCCGTCTGATACGGATCGGGAATGATGTGCCAGTCGCCGTTGAGCGACTGTGCCGGCCGCCGGTCGGCACCGGTAATCACAATCGGCGCCGCCGGCTCTGCCGCAGGTTCCTGAGCGGAAACGCGCACACTCATGAACAAGCCGGCTGTCAAGAGAAGAGACACACCCAATAAAGGACAACGAGCGCCGAAGGACGACATACGCAAGCCTCGCAATACATTCCCGCGAACCTGCCGGGACGTCCCATCCTATCGCCCGCGACCTGTTGCCGTGCAAACCAGCCACCAGCGCCATCATCCAGAACAAAGCGCAGCAACAAAAGAAAGCGGCGGCCGCAATCACCCATCGCGACCGCCGTGGTCAGAATTAAGTGCCCAGATTACGCGCCCAGATACTCCACGTGCACGTACGTGCCAAGCCGAGTGTTGTAGGCCAGGTACCAGCCCGGATGATCGGGATCGTCGTAGATCACGACATCATCGGAATCCCACAGCCAGCCATCGGTATACAGCACGTCGTACGGCGCCACGCTGAAGTAGAAGCCGTTGAACCAGAACCGGCCAGGGCCGCCTCCGCCCAGGCGCCAGCGATGCGAAGGCCCAAAACCGCCATTGAAGCGCCCGTGCTCATACGGGCGATCCAGATGATAGTGGGCATCGTCGCGGCCGGTATCGTGGCCTACCCAGTTGTCGTGGCCGTCGTGGCGATCCACGTGAGGCGCGTTGGGATGCCCTTGGCGGTCGCTCAAGTTGGGGTGATCCTGCGGCGCGCGCGGCGTCCCATGAAATTCGCCCGGCCCGTGGCTCGGCGGCGGCGCGGGACGCGGGGCCTGTTCGTGTCGTTGTGCGATGGCTGGCAAACTCGCCAGCATCGCTACTGCCAGTGCCGCGTAATAGGCTTTCACTTTCATAACTCCTCCAGTGGAACTTGCCTGTGCGACCAGAGAATGTAGCTTCAAATCTCCGGCTGCGAAAACTCCCTGGTTCTTCCAACACCAGTCCAGACCGCAAGTTGCATCGAACCATAGCGCACTTACCTACGGCGCGTCCAACCAGGAGTGAGCACTATAGACCTTATGCTGTCGCGGCCACGGGTTCGCGCCGCCAGGCATAGAGCGGAAAGCGGTTGGCCATCTCGGCGACTTCCCCGCGGATGCGAGCCAGCGCGGAGTCATCGCTGCGATTCTCGAGCGCTTTGCCGATCCACGCAGCGATCAGGCGCATTTCCAGCTCTTTCATGCCGCGCGTGGTGAGAGCCGGCGTGCCGATGCGAATGCCCGAAGGCTTCAGAGGAGGGTTGGTGTCGTAAGGAATCGCGTTCTTGTTGACCGTGATGCCGGCTTTGCCCAGAGCCAGTTCTGCCTCGGATCCGAGAATGCCCTTGGCAAACATATCCACCAGCATCATGTGATTGTCAGTTCCGCCGGAGATGATGCGCCAGCCGTTTTCCTGCAAGGCCGTCGCCAGCGCCTGCGCATTGGCTACGATCTGGCGGGCGTAATCAGCAAAATCAGGCTGCAGCGCCTCGCGGAAAGCGACCGCCTTGGCCGCAATCACGTGCACCAGCGGACCACCCTGCTGGCCCGGGAAGACGGCGCGGTCGATGGCCGCCGCCAGATCCTGGTTGGCCAGAATCAAACCCGACCGCGGCCCGCGCAGCGTCTTGTGCGTGGTAGTGGTCACGATCTGCGCATGCGGCACCGGCGATGGATGCGCGCCGCCTGCGACCAGCCCGGCGATGTGCGCCATGTCGATCAGCAGCTTCGCGCCGACTTTGTCGGCGATTTCGCGCATGCGGGCAAAGTCCCAGATACGCGAATAGGCGCTGGCTCCGCCGATGATAAGCTTTGGCTTTTCGCGCAGGGCAATCGATTCCAGTTCGTCGTAATCGATGGTTTCCGTGTCCTTGCGAACGGTATAGAACGTCGGCCGGTAGAGCTTGCCGCTGAAGCTCAGCTTGTGGCCATGGGTGAGATGGCCACCGTGGGCCAGGTCGAGGCCGAGAATGGTGTCGCCCGCGTCGAGTACGGCCATGTAGGCCGACGAATTGGCCTGCGATCCAGAATGCGGCTGAACATTGGCATGTTCTGCCCCGAACAACTGCCTGGCCCGGTCGCGCGCCAGGTTTTCGACGACGTCGGTGTACTCGCATCCGCCGTAGTAGCGGCGCCCGGGATAGCCTTCCGCATACTTATTGGTGAAGACCGACCCGGCTGCCTCGAGAACTGCTTCGGAAACGAAGTTTTCGCTGGCAATCATTTCCAGCCCTTCGTGCTGGCGCAGAGTTTCGTGGTCGATGGCAGCGGCGACTTCGGGGTCGGCCTGGGCCAGGGTGCGGGAAAAGAAGGTCTGAGCGCGGTCATTCATACCCTGATTTTATGCCGACGAGTGGCTTCCTGCCTGACTTCTCAGTTCGTTGCCGGGAAAATATTTGCCTCTGCAAGGACGGCCGGAACGAAAGTTTTCTTCTGTTTCGCAACTTTCTCTTCGTTCACCGTGTTTGCGCTCACAACGGGCCGGAACGAAAGTCGACGAGCCCAGGAGGAACCTCGTGAATCAGAAAGCACTTGCTCTTGTTGTGGCTGCGCTCGCCTTCTCTGGAACAGCCTTTGCTCAGCAAACTCAGCCCGCGAATCAACAGCCTGCGGCCGCGCAAACTCCCAAGGACGGCTCGGTAAATGACCGCCGCGCCGATCAGCAGCAGCGCATTGGCAACGGCGTACAGTCCGGCCAACTGACTGCGGGAGAAACCAAGAATCTGGAATCGCGTGAAGCCAACATCAATCGCGAGGTTCGCGCCGACCGACGCGCCGATGGCGGAAAACTAACCGGCCAGGAGCATCGGCAAATCAACCGCCAGCAGAGCAACGTGAGCAAGTCGATCTACGCGGACAAGCACAATGCCGCGACGGCGCACTACGGCAACAATGAAGTAGGCCAGCGTCGCGAAAACCAACAGGATCGCATCGCCAGCGGCATCAAGAGCGGCCAGATGACGGCAGGAAAAGCTGCCCGCACCGAAAACCGTGAGCAAGGCATCAATCAGCAGGTTCGCGCTGACCGCGCTGCCAATGGCGGCAAGCTCACCGGCCAGGAGCACAAGCAAATCAACCGTGAACAGAATGGCGCCAGCCGCCAGATCTATCGCCAGAAGCACAATGCGGTGAAAGTACCAAAATAGTCCGAAGACACATCCTCCATGACTTGGCCGGCGAAGCAATTCGCCGGCTTTTTTTTGTTGAGAATTCTTCTTTTATTTTTTCCCCTGTTGACATTCTGCCTATCTCGGCGCAGTCTATCTGTAGAACGGCAACAGGGAGAGCGCATGGGTGACAAGTCGGATGTTCTGCAAGGCACGCTGGATCTGATGGTGCTGAAGACGTTGGAATCCATGGGTCCGCTGCACGGCTATGGCATTGCCCGGCGCATCGAGCAAGTCAGCGAGAACGCGCTCAGCCTGAACCAGGGCACGATCTACCCGGCGCTGCTGCGGCTGGAACAGCGCGGCTGGATCAAGTCGGAGTGGGGTGCTTCGGAAACCAATCGGCGCGCCAAGTTTTATTCGCTGAGCCGGCTTGGCCGCAAGCAGATCGAAAAAGAAATCGAAAACTGGGAACGAACCGCGGCCACCATGGCGCGATTCCTTGCGCCTTCCAACTAGGAGCCTGGTTATGGATGGTATTCGCGTCCTGCTCGCCCGCTTCAGTTCTCTTTTTCATCGAAGAAGGCTCGACCGAGAGCTGGAAGAAGAACTAAGAAGTCATCTTGATTTTGCCATTGCGGACCACCGTGCGCGCGGCCTGTCTGATGCGGCTGCACGAACCGCGGCTTTGCGCACTTTTGGCGGCGTCGCGCAAATCAAGGAAGGCTACCGCCGACAACGAGGCTTGCCCATGTTCGAGATTCTCTCCCGCGATTTTCAATACGCTCTGCGGCAACTGTGGAAGGCGCCTGGTTTCACCATCACGACGGTGCTAACGCTGGCCATTGGCATAGGCGTGAATACTGCCGTTTTCAGCATCATGGACGCGATCGTGCTGCGCCCTCTCGCGCTGCCGGACTTGGATCGGGTGGTTACCGTAGCCGAGGAGCAAGGCCGCGGCGATTACAAGCAAGTGGCGATGGCCAACTACCAGAGCTGGCTGCAGCAAAGCAATTCTTTCGAGGACCTGGCGATTCGCAGCAATGCAACACTCAGCCTGTCCGATGCGGGCGAGGTGCAGAGTGTTACGGCAGGTTATACATCCGCTAACTTCTTTTCTGTTCTGCGTGCAACGCCGCTGCTGGGCCGCGTGTACGACGCCAGCGAGTGTGTGCCCGGGAAAGACAACGTTGCGGTGCTCAGCTTCGCCTTTTGGAACAAACATTTTGGGGCAGATGCCAGCGTCGTCGGGCGCACCATCCGCATGGAAGATCACGTCTACTCCATTGTCGGCGTCATGCAGAAGAGCATGCAATATCCATCGACGGCCGACGTGTTTCTGCCGCTCGCGCCCACGGCGCCGCAGGCAGCCAACCGAACCTTTCATAGCTACCTTGTCGTGGGAAGACTTCGCGCTGGAGTTACCGTGCAGCAGGCGCAGTCGGAAATGCGTGTGATTGCCGAGCGGCTTGCGAGCGCTTACCCAGCCTCAAACCAGGGATGGTCCGCGAAGGTGGAACCTCTGCTGGACAAGATCAATGGGGACTACACCCCGATGTATATCCGGCTGGTGCTGGCCGCGACGGGATTTGTTCTGCTCGTCGTGTGCGCCAATGTGGCGAACCTGCAATTTGTGCGCGGCATTGCACGGCGGCCGGAGATTGCTGTTCGCACCGCACTGGGCGCGGGGCGCAACCGTCTGCTCGGCCACCTGATGATGGAGAACATCGTGCTCGGGCTGCTGGGAGCTGTGGGCGGTTTGATGTTTGCTGCCATCAGCCTGCATCTGTGCGCCATCTCCATGCCGGATCGCGTGGCGCGTTATGTTGCGGGCTGGTCCAACATCTCCTTGAACGGCCGCGCACTGGCGTTCTCCTTCGCCATCGCAGTGGGTGCAGGTTTCGTGTCTGGTCTGTTGCCGGCGCTGAAAGCGCTGCGCATCAACCTGGTGGATCAGCTCAAAGCCGGCTCGCGCACGACCAGCGGTTCGAGACAAACCCATCGGCTGCGCGACATGTTCGCAATCAGCCAGATTGCTTTCTCTGTCCTGCTGGTAATTGGCGCCGCTTTGATGTGCAAGGGCATGTGGTCCATGCTGCATGTGGCTAACGTGTATCAGCCAGATCAGTCGCTCACTTTTGCTGTTACGCTACCGGAATCACGCTACAACAGCGACGAGAAAATGGCTGCCTGGTATCAGACCAGCCTGGAGCGGCTGCGGGGATTGCCCGGAGTGACACACGCTGAGGTGACAACGGCTCTTCCTCGCGGCGAAGACAGCTGGTCAGACAATGTGGGCATTGAAAATCGGCCTGCCGTACCCGGCAAGTTTCAAAGCGCCGCGCATCTTGTGGTAAGCGCTGGCTATTTTCAGGCCTTGCATATTCCCCTTGTGAGTGGACGCGTGTTCAACAACAGCGACACGCTTCGTTCGCAGCCTGTCGCCATCGTCAGCCATCGGTTTGCCGAGCGATACTTCCCTGGCGACAATCCGATCGGGCACCGCATTCGCATGGGCTCTGCACCTGACGAAAAGGCTGTCTGGATGCGTATTGTGGGCGTGGTTTCGGATGTGAACTACGAATGGGTTGATCGCGAGGATGCCCCTGCTGTTTATATGAATGTGGCACAGTTGCCTCCGGCATACGTCAACTATCTTCTTACGACGACGGGCAAGCCTCTACTGCTTGCGAGCAGTGTTCACGCCGCACTTGCGGGGATCGACTCGCGCATCGCACTCAACGCGATGCAGACCTATCAGCAATATCTCAACGAGTCTCTTACCGGCCTGCTCTATGTCGCCGTGATGCTCACGGTGGACGCAGGGATTGGCCTGCTGCTGGCGGCGATTGGCATCTTTGGGGTGATGGCCAATACGGTTGCTGAGCGATCGCGCGAGATTGCGCTGCGCATGGTAATGGGGGCCAATCCACAGGATATGCTGCGCATGATTCTGCAACGCGCGGCGATTCTTACTGGCGCGGGAGTAGTGTCAGGGATCGTGCTGGCTACGGCGCTGGCGAGAGTGAGCGCGAGCCTGCTTTTTGGCGTCAGTCCCAACGATCCAACGGTTTTTCTGTCGATCACAGCGGCGATCACCGCGATCGCTCTGCTGGTCAGTTGGGGACCTGCACGTCGCGCTGCGTCGATCGATCCGATGCGCGCCATTCGCACAGAATAACGCGCGTCTACGGAAGCGAAACCGTGTGCTCGTCGATGCCAAGAACGCGTCCGGTCTGCGTCTCGGAAAAAAACACGACGATCCTGAGAGGATGCTGCGATCTGGCGTCTTCCTTTGCTGTGGAGCCTGGTAACTTCAAGGTCAAAGTTTGGCCGGCAAGCGCCTTCTCGCCAAAGTCCTGCATGTCGCGAACAATAGCAACGTGCTTGAGAGTGCGACCTGCGTTCTCTCCGCGCGAGACCGAGGACTGAACGGCATCTTCGGCGAGAGCCGCGATGAGATGCGACCTGGGAGCGGTGGCGCCGCTAGCGAGCTGCACTTTGAATTGAACGGAACCGGGTGCGGCCTGGATCTCTACAATTTGGAGGCCGACCTTGGGTGCATCTGTTGCTTTGGCAATGCGGGCTCGCAACTGGCGCTCATCGCTGCCGACGAACTGGGCAGATCCATCGACCACGACCTGCGGCGTGTAGACATCGTCCAGATTAAATTTTCGCCCATACTCGTTTTGCCGCCGCGTCATGCCATCGAGTGAAAATGGATCGCGCCAGCCTTGGCGATCCCAATAGGTGACGTGCTCGCTCAGCACGATAGCCCGCGCGCCGGCAACGAACTGGGTCGCGTCCAGTCGAGCGAGCAGAGCATCCGCAGGCGGGCAACTGGAGCAGCCTTCCGATGTGAAGAGTTCTACCAGCACGGGCTTTGTTTCCTGGGTGGCGGCTCGTACCGTTGTATGCGCTGAGGAATGGAAGATGGCTACGATGCTCAAGGCCAGCAAGTACATACCGGGTCCAACATATCTGGGCGTTTTCATCAACTTCATCGCTGACCTCCCGAGGTCATCTCTGCACGTTGAGAGCGAATTGAGAACGAAACAGTTACAGGCTTGTTGAATTTCCTTTCATGGGCGTCGCGTTCGCTATGCTGAATGAGATGCATCGACTACGTCTCGCCATCCTTATCCTGTCGCTTTGTGTTTCCGCGGCGTTATGCGGGCAATCGAATTTCCGTGAGCGCGGTTCTCACGATGTCAAGCCAAGTCTGCCGCGCCGAAATGTCACGCTGCAACCGGCTTTCGTCGAGTCGGGCTCGCCGGAACTGGTTCGCGTGGAAGCACCCGGGGCCACGAACATTGACGGAGAATGGCTGGGGCATCCCGTTCTTTTTTTTCCCGCGATCGACCATCAGGCATGGTTTGCGATTGCCGGTGTCGACGTCGAAGCACAACCGGGGCCTTCGACGTTGAAAATCACCGTCCATATGAGCGGAGGCGTTCAGGATGTGAGCGCGCCTGTAGAGATTCATGCGGCTCACTATCGCACTGGCTCATTGTCGGTTGCGCCGAAGTTTGTCGAGCCCGATGCGGAAGCGATGAAAGAGATCACTGCCGAATCGGAGTTGAAGAAGAAGGTCTTCGCCCACTCTGCCGACAGCCGCTTGTGGAAAGGCTCGTTTCTTGCGCCAGTGAAAGCTCCTCCCACGGACAGCTTCGGTACGCGGCGCATGTTCAACGGCAAGCTGGCCAGTGTTCACAAGGGCATGGACTTTCGTGCTCCTTCTGGAACGCCGGTGATGGCGGGCAACGCGGGCACGGTGGTTCTGGCGCAACCTCTTTACTATGAAGGCAATTGCGTGATCATCGATCACGGGCTGGGACTGATGAGCTACTCTATGCACCTTTCGCGCATCGACGTGAAGGTGGGCGACACCGTTTCGAAGGGCCAGCGCCTCGGCCTCAGCGGCGCGACGGGGCGAGTCACAGGACCGCATCTGCATTGGGCGATTCGGTGGGAAGGGGCGATGCTCGATCCTGCCAAACTGCTTCAACTCAAGCTGGATGATTTGCGCTGAGGCTCTAGCGCGACACGCATTCATCGACCTCATCGGCCGCAGCTGGCAGGGCAACGCGGCTTGCTGCCTGTTCGCGCGCAAGGTCGCGGAAGGCGCGGTACACGAACGATCCCAGATACCATCCGTCGATATATTGGAAGGGCGTTTCGCCGGTGGTGTAATGTCCGCACGGCAAAACGCGGCGCTCGAATTCGATGCCGTGCTGGTGGAACGACTCCACGACCTTCAAGGAATATTCAAGCGGGAAGGTGAGGTCGTACTGCGAATAGATCAACAGCGTCTTCTTCGCAAAGTGCGCCTGCGCGTCGTTGTTGAGCTGGCTGTGCGATGCGAACCGGTCGTAGTAATGCATGGGGCTGACGCCTGCCCAGAGAGCACGCACGCGTTCCTGGGTGAGTCCAGCGTCTTCGAGGCCGGCGCGAATATGCCGCGTGCTTTGCCCGGCCCAGACAACATCGCCTACCGCGGCTGATGCGTGGTTAAAGGCATTCACGCGCAGCC
>CAILBQ010000303.1 GCA_903832475.1 uncultured Acidobacteriota bacterium
AGCTCTGGAGGCATGTGCTGGGAACGCCGTTCAGTGAGGACGTGCTGGTCTTCGAAGAGCCAGACGAGCGATTCAACATCGGCGCGGGACGGACGCGGGATGGCAAGTTTCTGATTCTCGAAGCGGGCAGCCACACCACCACCGAAGCGCGCTTTGTGGCAGCGGATAATCCGACGGGCGAATGGACGCTGGTGGCGGCGCGGCAGGACGACCAGGAGTATTCGATCGACCATCGCCACGGGCTTTGGTTTATTCGGACAAATGATGCGGGCCGCAATTTTCGGCTGGTGACGGCGCCTGTGGCCACGCCGGGCCGGGAGCACTGGTCGGAATTGCTGGCGCATCGCAGCGAGATCATGCTCGAAGACATCGATCTGTTTGAGAAGTTCTTTGTGTCGGTGGAGCGGGAGGACGGGCTGCCGCGGCTGCGGCTGTGGAGTTTTACGGAGAATGACCGGGCGATTCAATCGAACGAGATCAGGTTTCCCGAGCCGGTGTACAGCGCGTTTCCCAACATCAATCGCGAATTCGATACAACGCGTTTTCGCTATGGATACCAGTCGCTGGTGACGCCCAGTTCAGTGTATGAGTACGACATCACGACCAACCAGTCGGTGCTGCTGAAGCAGGTCGAGGTGCCGGGTGGGTTTGACCGCGAACTGTATGCTTCGGAGCGGGTCTTTGCGAGGGCGGCGGACGGGGTGCGGGTGCCGGTTTCGCTGGTGTATCGCAAGGACAAGAAAGACGGGAAGAATCCGCTGTATGTGTACGGGTATGGGTCGTATGGGTATTCGCTGCCGGTGGGATTCAACGCCAACCGGCTGAGTCTGCTGGATCGCGGGTTGGTGATGGCGTATGCTCATATTCGCGGCGGGGGCGACCTGGGCAAGCCGTGGCATGACAACGGCAAGATGCTGGTGAAGCGGAACACGTTCACTGACTTCATCAGCGTGGTGGAGCACCTGACAGCGAGCGGCTATGGTGATCCTTCGCGGGTGGCGATCGAGGGAGGCTCGGCGGGCGGATTGCTGATGGGCGCGGTGGTGAACCTGCGGCCGGATTTGTTTCGCGTGGTGCTGTCGCATGTACCGTTCGTCGACGTGATGAATACCATGCTGGACGCTTCCCTGCCCCTGACCGTGCCGGAGTACGAAGAATGGGGAAATCCCAACGAGGCGGAGTACTTCAAATACATGCTGAGTTACTCGCCGTATGACAATTTGAAGGCGGGGAGTTATCCCGCGATGTTAGTCAAGACTTCGCTGCATGATAGCCAGGTGATGTACTGGGAGCCGGCGAAGTATGTGGCCAAGCTGCGGACGCTGAAGACGAATGACGCGCCGCTGCTGCTGGTGACCAATGTGAGCGCGGGGCATGGCGGGGCCAGCGGGCGCTATGACTATCTCAAGGAGATCGCGTTTGATTATGCGTTCCTGCTGAGGGAGTTAAGGATGCTGTGATAGGCTGGCTCGAAACAACGCGGAGATCTCGTGCGACTTATTTGTTTCGTCCTTCTTGTATTTGCAGCGCTATCGAACCTTGCCCGAAGTCAGCAAGCCTCAGCTCCCGCAAGCTCCGCGTTGTCTGTACAAAAATTGGACGTTACGGCGGGGATGCATGCGCCGAAGGCGATCAAACAACCCGAAGCCGATTTCCCGAAGGAAGCGCGGGAACGGGGTATCAACGGAAAATGCGCCGTGGGGTTGATCGTTGATACGGACGGGATGCCGCGCGATATCCACGTGGTGCGATGTTCGGATATGGTTTTTGCGCCGAATTCTATGCAAAGCGTGTCGCGGTACAGGTTCAAGCCAGCGACGACCGCAGACGGCGCGCCTGTGGCCGTGCGGATTTCCGTTATCGTCAGATTTATGCAAAACGGGGATCGCTGGCCTCCAGATCCGATTCGCGTTGCGCTCGGTTCGCCTCCGGGAGATGTGTCAACCTTGCCGGATAGCAGTGGGGTGTATTCGCTCACGAAGGCTGTATCTCCCCCCGCGCTGGTCAAGTTTTTCGATTTGGGTTACAGCGATTTGAGTTTTGGAGTGGAAGGAAAGAGTGCTTGCGACGTTGTGCTGACGGTGAGCGCGAAGGGAAAACCTTCTGATGCGAAAATCATCAAGTGCGAGCGTGTGAATCTGGAAGGACCCATCCTGCAGTCGCTGATGGATTCCAAGTACACTCCGGGGTCGATTAACGGAAAGCCGGTGGCCGTTCGAGCGCTGATGCACGTCGAATACGGTGAGTTTCCCGGGCAGAAATGAATGCGGCTGAAAGAGACTGCCGAATACCCTGCTGCGTAATTTAAGGCGGCGCGCAACCTTCTGAATGGATTCACGTCTGAATCAGCAATCCCGCGGATGATGTTTTTGACCTGAGTAGCGGTTTTGTGGCTATCCTTCGAGGAGGACGTTCATGTCAAGATGGGTACTCTTGCTGCTTTTGATTGTGGCTGGCACGCACCTGGCAACGGCCCAGGAGGAGTTGCCGGCTTCGGCGCAAGAGGGGCCGATGAAGCAACTGTCAGGGCCGACTGCGCCACCGATCGCGGATGAGAATGGCGTGTACATGCTGGGGCCGGGCATTGTTGCGCCAATGGTCGTCGACGCGGTGCCGGCGACGTACCCTGAAGGCGCGGCTGAGACAGATGTGCCGCATATCTGTCTGGAAGCGGTGGTGATCGGGACGGACGGGGCAGTGGTGAGCGTCAAAGGCGTCTTTCGCAATGAGAGCGTCTACGATGCGGGAGCGATCGAGGCCATTCGGAAATCGAAATTCCAGCCAGGGACCTTGAATGACAAGCCGGTTCCGGTGCTGGTGCATGTGCGGGTGCCGTTTTTTCATCTGAAGCCTGCGCTGCCGACTGTCATGCAGCATTACGCTGAACGCGCAGAGGGCCAGATGCAGCGCTCGGGCCGAGGACAGTTTCATCCGGCAGACGCAGTGACTCCACCTAAGGCGATCCACACCGTGGAAGCGGAGTTTTCGGAGTTGGCTCGCAGAAAGAAGATTCAGGGTACGGTGCTGATATCGCTGACGGTGAACGAGCAGGGATTGCCTACGGAGTTGAATGTGGAGCGGGGCGTCGGTTCGGGGTTGGATGAAAAAGCGCTTCAGGCGGTGCGTCAATACCGATTTCAGCCGGCGACAAAGGACGGCAGACCAGTGCCGGCGAAGATCAGCGTCGAGGTGATGTTCAAGCTGTACTGATTCGTCATCGATCAATCGCTCATTCATCGCTGATCGATCTTGTGACATTTTGCCATGCTTCCTTGTGGCATAATGTCCTAAGAGGTAATTATGGCCACTGAAACAGCACTGCCTGCGGTCCCAGCATTTCCCGCGAATGGAAGCGCTGAGTTAATCCGCACCGTCGAAGAGGGGTTGCCGACGGACTGCCTCAACACGCTCAGGGAGTGGGGGCTGACGTTTACCGAGGTGGGCGAGCTGGTGATTCCGCCGCGGACGCTGAAGCACCGGAAGGCGAAGGGTGAGCGGCTGACGACCGAGGAAACGGAGCGGTTTTTGCGGGTGGTGCGGGTGCTGGAATTGGGAGAGCGGGTTTTTGGCGTTCGGGAGAGATTTTTGAGCTGGCTGCGAGGACCGGATTTGCGCATCCCGGACCGGACGTCGATGAGCCTACTTGGGACGGAGGCCGGCGCTCAAGCAGTCACCGAGCAGATATGGGCCGTTGCGGAAGGCGTGTATCAGTAAATGGTTCTTTGGCGAATCAGCATCTACCGCGATCTGATCGGGATGGGCGGAGAACTCAGTAGCGGCCGCTGGCATACGTTGGCAGAAGGCAAGCGGGTCGTCTATCTCTCGGAGCATCCGGCATTAGCGCTTGTAGAAACGCTGGTCAACTTGAGAAATCGCGCACAGAATCGTGCTGCCGAGTACCAACTGCTGCGCATCGGTACCCCTGATGACGTGCGCGTCGAACAAATCCCCTCGGAAATGCTAACGAAGGACTGGAGGGATGAGTTGAAGCTGACTCGTGAGTTGGGCGACGATTGGATTTTGCGAAGGCAGAGCGCGTTCCTAGCAGTTCCATCGGTGCCGGCTCCGGAGTCCACCAACTACCTGTTCAATCCACTTCATGCGGAGGCGGCGGGCGTCCAGATCGAGTGGAGCCGGTGGCTTCGTTACGACGAGCGGTTCTTTCGGCTCAGCGAGTAGCTTCGGGGACGGCGTCGCCTTCGCCGGGGGCCAGGAACAGATTCTCCTGGAGGCCGTGCTGGCGGGTGTAGAGGTCGAAGTAGCGGCCGTGCATGGCGTAGAGCTGCTCGTGGTTGCCCCGCTCGACGATGTAGCCGCCTTCGACGACGAGGATCTGGTCGGCGCGGCGGATAGTGGACAAGCGGTGAGCAATCACGAAGGTGGTGCGGCCGAGCATGAGCTGGTTGAGGCCGGCCTGGATCATGGCTTCAGACTCGGAGTCGAGTGAACTGGTGGCTTCATCGAGGATGAGGATGCGGGGCTGGGCGAGCAGCGCGCGGGCGATGGAGAGGCGCTGGCGCTGGCCGCCGGAGAGCTTCACGCCGCGTTCGCCGACGATGGTGTCGTAGAGCTCGGGGAAGCGCTCGGCGAATTCGTCGACGCGGGCGGTGCGGCAGGCGAAGAGAAATTCTTCTTCCGTGGCGTCGGGGCGCGAGAACATCACATTGTCGCGGATGGAGCCGTCAAAGAGAAACGAATCCTGGAGCACGACGCCGAGCTGGGAACGGTAGCTATTCAGGTCGACGGTGGCGAGATCGTGGCCGTCGATGACGACCTGGCCGGTGACGGGGTTGTGAAAGGCGCAGATCAGGCTGATGATGGTCGATTTGCCGGAACCTGACGAGCCGACCAGCGCGGTGACCGACCCAGGCTCGGCGAGGAAGTTGACGTCGTGCAGGACAGGCTTGCCGGCTTCGTATTCAAATTCAACATCCTGGAATTCGACACGGCCGGTGATCGGCGGCATGGTCTTAACGCGTTTAGGGTCTGCGTTTTCTTCCATCTCGGCCAGGATCTCGGTGGTGCGGTCGAGGCCGGCGAAGGCTTCCGTGAGCTGAGTGCCGATGTTCACGATCTGGAAGACAGGGGCGATCATGAAGGCTAGGAACATGTTGTAGCTGAAGTAGTCACCGACAGTCCAGGTGTGGAGCAGAACGGCATGGCCGCCCAGCCACATGACCAGGCCGGAGACGAGTCCGAGGACGGTGGTTGAGGCCGCGCCGAGGGTGCTGGTCATGGTGAGGGAGCTGACGATGTTGCGCAGCAGGCGGTCGACGCCTTCGCCAAAGACGGTGGCTTCGCGGTCTTCGGCGTGGTAGCCCTTGATGACGCGGACGCCGCCCAACGATTCGGTGAGGCGGCCGGTGACTTCGGCGTTGATCTTGGAGCGTTCGCGGAAGATAGGGCGAATGCGCTTGAAGCCGTATTGCAGGATGACGACGAAGACGCCGATGACGCTGAAGACCGTCACGGTGACGGGCACGCTCTTGTGGAGCAGGTAGATGAAAGAGAGGACGGCGGTGAGCATGCCTCCGACAAATTCGACGAGGCCGGTGCCGATGAGGTTGCGTACGCCTTCAACGTCGTTCATGATGCGCGAGACGAGGGTGCCGGTGCGATTGGCGTCGTAGTAGGCGACCGAAAGCCGGCCTACGTGCTGCTGTACCTGCTTGCGCAGGTCGGAGATCAATCGCTGGCCTGCCTTTGAGAGAAGCTGGGTGAGCGAGAAGGAGGCCATGGCCTGGATGATGGTCGCTCCAAAGACGATGGCGATGAGGATGGGCAGCATTTTGGGCTGCGGATTCTTGGAGGCCAGAACGTTATCGAGCAGAAATTTGCTGAGATAAGGCAGCGTC
>CAILBQ010000304.1 GCA_903832475.1 uncultured Acidobacteriota bacterium
AAGGGCTTGGTGATGTAGTCGTCGGCGCCCAGTTCCAGACCGAGGACGCGGTCGTTTTCGCCGGCGCGCGCGGTCATGAAGATGATGGGAATAGTCGACAAGGCGGGATGATTGCGCAGCCGCCGGCACACGTCGAGGCCGTCGCCGCCGGGGACCATGATGTCCAGCAGGAAGAGCGCGGGGGCCTGGCGCTCCGCGTCGGCAATGATGTTGGTCGGGGTGTGGAAGACGCGGGGAGAAAAGCCCGCCGCCTCCAGATGATGCTGAACGAGACGGGAGATATCCGTGTCGTCCTCAAGCACAAAAACGATCTGGCTCAACAGCTGTATCCTCGTGGTCTTTCCCGGCTCCGCGGCGCAGGCCTTTTGGAAGACGCAGCCGCATGGAGTCAACTCTAGCGTAGCGCCGGAGGGGCAAACAAATTGCAAACGTTCTGTGAATTTGCGGGGTGAGTCAGAACCAGTAGGCAGGCGCCACCACGCGCACGATAGCCCGAACTACGCGGGTGATCCGTGCGCCCAGCGTGTTGTAGCTCTTCGCTTTGAACCCGGAATACCCCACCGGCTCGACGTTACAGGGGAAGCGCAGATACATTCCTGGCTGGCCTTGGAACGGCGCGACCTTGCGATAGATCAAGTGTTCGAGCAAACGCACATCGGTTGAGTTCATTTCCCGTTTCGAGTCGCGCAGCACGCGATCGTAGAACGCATGCGAGCAGGAGAAGACCTGAACCGAGGCGTCAAAGCCGCTGCGGGGAAAGCCCAGTTTGCGGCAATCGACAAGCAATTCGAAGGGCTTGGGCGTGCGATCGAGGGCCTTGCCGAGCGCGGGAAAAATCAGCCGGCCGGTGACCTTGATCATGTGCGTGGTCTGCCGGCGCAACTCGCTTTGCGCCAGTCCTTCGTCGAGCATCTGCATCTCGGTGTAGCCATAGTTCGACCCTGCGGGGATCTGATTGCCCGGCACGGAAAGAAATTCAACCCGCTTGCCGCGTGGGTTCTCGCTGTCTGCGATGGCGCGCAAATCGGCCAGATCCGCGCCGGAGTTTTCCAGGAGAAGAATGCGATCCGCGCAGGGATGCTCGTACTTGAGCCAGAAGCGCAGCGCCTGCTTGTAGTCTTCCAGGCGCACCTCGGGATCGGCCCGCTTCACGCCCGCACCCGCCGCCGGCACGATGGTCGCGGTCATCACCAGGAGGTAAGTTGGGGCTTGAGCGATCGCTCCGAGTTGCCCGGGAATTTCGCGCGAAGCCATGAGGGTCATTCTATCGACCGGGCCACAAGAGCCGCTCAGACGGCGCGAGCGATGAAGCGCAGGCGGATGTAGTCGCCGGTCCAGTTGCCGCGCTCGTCACACAAAGCTGGCTTGAGCAACTCCACCGTTTCGTCGACAACTGTCGCACGCAGCGCCTCAGGTACAGCTTCGATCACTCCGCTGCGAAAGGTGGTGAGCCAGGCATGCATGCCGCCGGGCAGCGGCGTCGGGCGCGGGATGATCTGGATCGTTTCAACCGCAAAGCCATGCGCCTCGAGACGGGCGCGGTAGCCTTCGGCAGATGGGTAGTAGTTGACACCGTCTTCGAGTC
>CAILBQ010000305.1 GCA_903832475.1 uncultured Acidobacteriota bacterium
CGGTTTGACCGGGCCAAGGCGGCGGGGTTTTTGGCGAAGACGACGATCCGGCCGAAGGCGCGGATTCGCGAGCTGTCGAAGGGGATGGTGACGCAGCTGCACCTGGCGCTGATCATGGCCATCGATGCCCGGCTGCTGATCCTGGATGAGCCGACGCTGGGGCTGGACATTCTGTATCGCAAGCGGTTTTATGACGCGCTGTTGAATGACTACTTCGACCGGCAGCGGACGATTGTGATTGCCACGCACCAGGTGGAGGAGGTGCAGCATATTCTGACGGATTTGCTGTTTCTCGACCGGGGGCGGATTGTCTTTGACTGCAGCATGGAGGATTGCGAGACGCGCTACGCGGAGGTGATGGTGGCTCCGGAGCAGCTGACGGCGGCGCGGGCGCTGAGACCGATGCAGGAGCGGCAGGTGTTGGGGCGGAGTGTGATGCTGTTTGACCGTGCCGGCCGCGAGCAGCTGGAGGCGCTGGGGGAAGTGCATACGCCCAGCGTGGCCGATCTGTTTGTGGCGGTGCTGGGGAGTGCGGCTAGCCAGCCAACAAGTCCTTTTTCTGGAGCTGTGCGATGACGACGCCTGTTTCTGCGGTGCCCTTTTCTGAAGGCGGTTTTGCTGCCGGCCGGCTTTCGTCGACGCGACCTTTTTATTGGTCGGTGCGGAGGGAGCTTTGGGAGTACCGCTCGATCTATGTCGCTCCGCTGATTGCGGGCGCGGTGTTCCTGCTGGGAGATGGCATCAGCCTTCTTTACACCCTGGGCGCCTGGGGCAGACCGGGATCTTTCCAGGATGTCCATCTTCAACAAACAATGGCTCACTTTGACGTCGCTTCCGGACTGATCATGGCGGTAGCCTTTGTGATCGCCATCTTTTACTCGCTGGGGGCGCTTTCGAACGAACGCGGCGACCGCAGTATTTTGTTCTGGAAGTCGATGCCGGTTTCCGACCTGACGACTGTGGTGTCGAAGGCCGTCATTCCCATTCTTGTCATTCCTCTGATTGCGTTTGTTGTCACGTTTGTGACGCAATGGGCGATGCTGCTGATCAGCTCCGCGGTGTATGCGTTTCATGGGCTTCCTGCGGCAGAGCCGTGGAGGGAAGTTCACTTTCTTTCGTCGACGCTTGGACTTCTTTCGCACCTGCTGCTGATTCACGGGCTTTGGTACGCGCCGTTTTATGGGTGGCTGCTGCTGGTGTCGGCGTGGGCGCGGCGGGCGCCGTTTCTATGGGCGGCGCTACCCATCCTGGTGATTGCTGGGGTGGAGAAGATTGCGTTCAATACGACGCACTTTCTCAAGTTTCTGGGAGATCGTATCGGGGGCGGAGGGCTGGGCGATCCTTTCTTGTCGAGCAAGATGGGGATGGAGGGGATGACGCATAATCCTTTGCCGTTTTTTCTAGGTCCTGGGCTTTGGATGGGGATGCTGGCGGCGGGGGCGATGCTGTATGCGGCGAGCCGGTGCAGGCGGAGGCGGATGCCGCTGTGAGAGGTGGAGGTTGGGCCATTTATTTGCGGTCGGGAGGGTCGGCGGCGGCGAACGGGTTTGCTGGCTCTTCGTAGATCCGGAGGGGAAATAGGTCGGGCTTTCAGCCTTGTTCAGGAGGGGTCAGGTACCCAGGGCGTTGGCCTGGGCTGAGATGACGCGGGCCGTTGAGCCTGATTCCTTACTAAAGCTCTTTCATTCCATTGGCTTGAATCGGCACGGCCCAACATGCTGCAAAAAGACGCCCTATTGCCGCGTTCCGAGGTCTTCACGAACATGGCCGGGGCTGAAGCCCTTTCATTCTATTCAGTCTCAGCGGCACGACTGAACAGCTTGCGGAAAAAGGCCGAATCAGCCATGTTTCGTGGTCGTGTTGAGATTCGCAGGGGCTAAAGCCCACGTATTCCATTGGCTTTATCGGCACGACTGAAGTCGTGCCCTGTTACAAAACGTCTCAAATCGAGTTTTTCCGCAAGCTGTGAAGTCGTGCCCTTTCACAAAGCCCCTCAAATCGAGTTATTCCGCAAACTGTGAAACCATCACCTTCCACACAGGTCCTGAGAGCGCAGCATTGCTGCAACATGCGAAGGCGTGCACGTTTCAGGCTGTTTCAACGAGTTCTTTTGCGAGATGTGGATGCCGGTCGGATCAGATGATGAGGCCGGTGCGGAGGCCTTCGGTGGTGGCGATGCCCCAGGCCATGTGTGGGGTGTTGTGGGCGAGGCCAAACTGGCCGTCAGGGCCGAGAAGGATGATGCCGCCGTGTCCGCCGAGGCGCTGGAAGAGGTAAGCGATGGCTTGCTGGGCGGCGAGTTCGGGGGCGACGCCCTGGGCGACGCGGTCGGTGGCCCATTTGCCGAGGACGAGTTTCATGATGGGTTCACCCCAGCCGGTGAGGGAAACGGCGGCGGAGTGGTTGTCGGCGTAGCATCCGCAGCCGATGAGGGAGCTGTCGCCGACGCGGCCGGGGGCCTTGTTGAGGGTGCCTCCGGTGGAGGTGCCGGCGGCGAGGTTGCCGTATTGGTCGAGGGCGACGGCGCCGACGGTGTCGTGAGAATCCGAGTGGTCAGTGGTCAGTGGACAGTGGACAACGGAAGCAGCAGTTTCCGGAGATTTGTCGTCTTCGGCGAGGGGGCCGGAGAAGGTGATGTCGGCGTGGTCGGCGGCGAGGCGGGAGCGCGCCTCTTCGAGACGCTTGCGTTCGCGGTCGAGGACGAGTTCGCTGTTGTCGATGAGGGGCATGCCGTGGGCGGCGGCGAAGGCTTCTGCGCCGGGTCCGACGAAGTAGATGTGGGGGCTTTTGTCGAGGACGAGGCGGGCGGCCTGGATGGGGTTACGGAGGTGTTCGACGCAGGCGACGCCGCCGGCGCGGAGGGTGTTGCCGTCCATCAGAAGCGCGTCGAGCTGGACGGTGCCGGCGGAGGTGAGGAAGGAGCCGCGGCCAGCGTCGAAGGTGGGGTCGTCTTCGAGGATGGTGACGGCGGCTTCGACGGCGTCGGTGGCGGTGCCGCCGCGGGTGAGGATGGCGTAGCCGGTTTCGAGGGCGCGGGTCACGCCGGCCTGGTGGTCGGCGGCCATTTCAGGAGGGATGGCCCAGGCGCCGCCGTGGACGATGAGGGTGGGGGGACGGGTGTTCATACAGGTTTGAGGGTAACGCACTTGCTGGGCGGAGGCTCGGGTGGCCGCGACGGAGATTGGTTGAGTGGGGTGAGGGCTTTTGTGTTTTCCTCCCTTGACGGTGAGGCTGTCAAGGATGGGGCGCCCCGGCTCAGTGATTGTTTCTTGTTGCAGAGAGTAAAAGCAGATTCCCCTGAGGGGAATGACAGAAAGAAAAGCAAGGGCAACGAAAAATGCTGGCTTTGCAGTGCGAGCCTGTGGTCGTTGCGCTGCGCGATTTCCGATTGGTTCCAGAGAGTGAAAGCAGATTCCCCTGAGGGGAATGACAGAAAGAAAAGCAAGGGCAACGGCGGGTTCTTCGACTCGCTGAGACCGCCCAAGCGACGAAGACCTGTCGCTCGGGGCCTGTCTGCGCTCGCTCAGGATGACGGC
>CAILBQ010000306.1 GCA_903832475.1 uncultured Acidobacteriota bacterium
TCTCTATTGCGGAGTGTTCTGGATCTTTAGCGAATCTTGTTCGCTGTCTCACGTGCGCGGGGCATCGTCTGCTCCAAACCAAACGGACTAGATGTATCGGTCTTCCATCGATCCTTTCCCCTACCGGTTGTGTTTCAAGGAGAAACCATGAATTTGCGTTCATTCGTTGCCAAGGCGCCCTGGACGGCTGCGGCACTTCTCACCATCACCACACTCACATCCCATTCTGCTCAAGCGTTGAGCGAGCACAACGTCAGCCGGGGCGTGGCCATTGCTGCAGACCAGGGACGAGTCCCGGCTCAGAAGGCGCAGACGCTGACCGTGTTCCTCAAGCTGCATGACTCGGCCGCCTTTGACAAGGCTGTTGAAGATATCTATACCCCGGGGTCGCCGACCTTCCACAAATTCTTCAAGGATGAGGATTTCGAAAAGTTCGCGCCCACCAAGGCCGAACTGGAGACGGTGAAGAAAGAGCTGGAACAGCATGGGCTCAACGTGGTTTCCGTCAATCGTCAGAACTTCTCGGTCCGCGTCCGTGGAAATACTTCCCAGGTGGAAGAGGCCTTCCAGACCGAACTGCATACTTTCGGATACAACGGCCGTGTATTTCAGGCGCATGTTCGTGACGCCAAACTGACGGGCAGCGCCGGCGAACTGATTCGCACGGTTTCCGGACTTGACCGCTCCGCGGTTCGTCCGCAGGTTGTCATCGCGTCCAATCCTCACACCGGCAAGCCGCTCTATCAAAAGTCCGCGACCGCCATTACCGGTGGCCAGTTCGTCGCCTCGCTTTCAGGCGTGCCTTTGGCTCCTCCGGCGTTGGTGACATACTCCACACCGGGAGCGCCCCTGCCGATCGCGTCCTACTACGGAAACCAGTACGATGTGAATCCCAACCTGATCGTTTCCTACACCCCCAAGCAGCTGCAGGCCTACTATGGCTTGTCGTCGCTGATCAAGCAGGGCTACGACGGCACCGGCCAGACCGTAGCGCTGGTTGAGGGCTACGGATACGCGCACGCAGCGTCCGACGCCAACGAAGCAGCAACTCTCTTTGGCCTGCCGCAATTGACGTCGAAGAACTTTGCCACCATCTATCCGGAAGGCAAGCCGCTCAATCCCAACGCAGCCGACCTCGAAGGCTGGACGACGGAGATCGCCCTGGACATTCAATCGGCGCACGCCATCGCTCCAGGCGCGAAGATTGTCGTTGTCGCCTCCGCCGGGCAGGATAACGAAGACCAGATCGCTTCGCTCCAGTACATCATCGACAACAAGATCGCCAACACAGTTTCCAGTAGCTGGGAAAACGATGACGAAATCGTTGCCGGCAGCGCGGAAGAAGATGCCTTCAACGCCGTCCTGGAGCAGGGTGCGGCAGCAGGCATTTCGTTCCAGTTCTCCAGCGGCGACGGTGGCGATCTCGGTCTTGGCACTCCCAAGGGAGCTGTCGGCGTTCCTTCGAACTCTCCCTGGGCTACCGCGGTTGGCGGCACCAGCATCCTCAATGATCCAGTCAACGGCGGCTACGTGACCACCGGCTGGGGCAACGACGTCGACTACGTGGAACTGGGTTCGCCGACCGATCCTCCAAGCGAATTCAACTTTTTCTACGCGGGCGCGGGCGGCGGCGAAAGCCTGTACTTCCCCAAGCCGTTCTATCAGAAATCCCTGGCAGGTACCGGGAGAGAGGTACCGGACGTCTCGGCGCTGGCGGATCCCTTCACGGGCTTTGCCATCATCTTCACTATCGACGGTCAGAAGTACTATGAAGCAGGCATCGGTGGAACCAGCCTGGCCAGCCCCATCTTCACCGCAACCTGGGCCATTGCCGACCAGTACAACGGCGCTCCGTTGGGATTTGCCGCTCCCATCGCGGCGAAGTTGAAGGGCGCCAGCATTCGCGACGTGCTGCCAACAGACTCTGCCGAAGTGAATGACGTCACCGGCACTGTCTACGACTCCAATGGAGGCACCTTCTACACTGCGCCTGCGCTGTTCACCGGATCTCTCTACTCGCAGAAGCAGTTCCTGAGCGGTCTCTGGAATCCTGTCCAGGGGGAAGGACTCGTGCTGAGCTTTGGCACGGATTCTTCGCTGACCGTCAAGCCCGGCTATGACAACGTGACCGGCTACGGCGAACCGAACGGATTACCCTTCCTGCAAGGTGTGTCGGGTAAGACGACGGGAGCCGCACTGGCCAAGTAATCCAACCCAGCAAGACGAGGCGCGCCGGGCGAAACATGCCCGGCGCATCTTTTTGTCTGCGTCCTTCTCTGCAAAGCTTCCTGGCGGTGGTAGACGCAGATTCCGGGCGGGAATGACAGATCAAGAAAGCGACCGCAGGTCCGTCTAATTCGCTGCGCTTTGCTTCAGAGGTCGGGCAGATACAGGCCCGTAGCCGCAAGACGTTAGTGGACCATCTCTGCCGCCGCGGCGCGTTTAGCAGGCCGCTTCATCAGGAAGGGAAGCGGAATCAGGATGCCGGTGAGCGCAACCAGAATCCAGATCACATCGACATAGGCAAGGGTCCGCGCCTGAGAGAGGATGATGCCATAGATTTGCGCCCCTGCCCGGCCCATTGAATCAGGCAGCGACCATCCGTGCTGCACCCAGGCCCCCGCCAGCCCGCCCCGCATCTGGTCGAAAGGCGCGTTGCCTTCGACAGTGTGGCGGATCAGCATCGCCTGGTGGCGCTGCGACAGCCGGGCCAGCAGCGTGGTGACAAAGCTGATGCCGACGCTGCCGCCCACGTTGCGGCTGAGCGCGGTCAGCCCGCTGACCTCGTTGTTCTTCTGCTGTGGCACGCCCGCGTAGCAAAGCGTGTTGATGGGAATGAACAAAAACGGCAGTCCAATGGCAATCACTGCGCGCCAGCTCACCGCCAGACCAAAGTTGATCTGCTGGTTGATGTTGGTCATGCGGAACAGCCCATAGGTCGTGATGGTGAATCCGATCGCCACCAGCCAGCGTGGGTCGAACTTGGGCGCAAGGGCGCCTGCCACCGGGAAAAGGAACATCAGGATCAATCCCCCCGTCGAGATGGCCATACCCGCCTGCCTTGCCGAGTAGCCCATCACCTCCTGCAGATACTGCGGGATGAGCACGGTGGTCGAGTAGAGACTCGCTCCCACCATGAACATTACCAGTTGCGTCATGGCGATGTTACGCCGCTTGAACAGGCGAAGATCGACGATGGGATGCTCGACATGCAGTTCGCGCCACACAAAGAAGATGAACCCGACGACTACGAGGAACAGGGCCCCGCGGATGAAGCCGGAGCTGAGCCAGTCGTCTTCCTGCCCCTTGTCCAGCAGCATCTGCAGCGCGCCGATGAAAACGATGAGGAAGCCCAGTCCCCAGTAGTCAACGCCTTCCTTCTTCTTGCGGACCTCGGCCAGATAAGGCGGGTCTTCGACCAGTCGCTGCGTAAGAACCAGTGACAGGATGCCGACCGGGATATTCAGAAAGAAAAGCCAGCGCCAGCTGTAGCTGTCGACGATCCATCCGCCCACCGTAGGGCCAAGCGTAGGCGCAAGCACCACCGCCATGCCGTAGATGGCGAAAGCCATGCTGCGCTTTTCGGGCGGAAATGTGTCGGCCAGGATGGCTTGCTCGCTCGGCTGCAGACCGCCGCCGGCAGCTCCCTGGATCACGCGGAAGAACACCAGCATGCCCAGCGAGGGGGCCAATCCGCACAGCAGCGAGGCCAGCGTGAAGAAGAAGACGCAGCCCATGTAAAAGCGCTTTCGTCCAAAGCGATTGGCCATCCAGCCGCTGATAGGTAGCACCACCGCGTTGGCGACGAGATAGCTGGTCAGCACCCAGGTGGCTTCGTCTCGGCTGGCGGAGAGCGTGCCGGCGACATGGCCCATGGCGACGTTGACGATGGAGGTGTCGAGCGCCTCCATGAAGGTCGCGAGCGTGACAGTGATGGCGATGACCCAGGGATTGGCTTTGGGCCGCCATGTATCGTGGAAGGTGAGCGTCGCCGCCGCCAAGGTGGGTCCTTTGAAGATAGGAAGATTGTCGGTCTGGTCTTCCTCCAGCTTAGCTGATGGCGGAGCAATTGGCCGCGACGGGCCGCAATTTGCCGCCATTCAAAGCGCCGAAATTCGGAAGGCAGCCAGGAAAAAACGTTGAGCGATCAAGCCACTGTCGAGCATCTGTTTGCGGGTATGAGACGCGGGGAACTGCGCTCGCTGGCGCGTGCCGTTTCGCTGGTCGAGGACGGCGCGGCAGAGGCGGGACATCTGCTGGAGCGCAGCCGCGAAGTCCTCTCGAAATGCGGGCAGCGAGCCGTGCGAATCGGCATTACCGGTCCGGCCGGAGCGGGCAAGAGCACGCTGGTAGATGCTTTGACGCGGGAGCTTCGCGCGCAGGGCAGGCGCGTGGGAATCGTTGCCGTCGATCCATCCAGCCCGTTTTCGGGCGGGGCGATTCTGGGAGACAGAATTCGGCTGGGGGAGTTTGCCGGCGATACCGGCGTCTATATGCGGTCGATGGCTACGCGCGGCCATCTGGGCGGTCTGGCGCGTGCTACTGAGGATGTGCTGACCGTGATCGAGGCAAGCTGGATCGATGGCGTAAATAAGGGATCTGGCTCGGATGTGCTGCTGATTGAGACCACCGGAGTAGGGCAAGGAGAAATCGAGGTCGTGCGCCTGGCTGACGTAGTTGCAGTGGTGCTCGTGCCCGGCATGGGCGACTCGATCCAGTCGCTCAAGGCAGGAGTCCTTGAAATTGCATCGGTATTTGCCCTGAACAAGGCTGATCGCGAAGGCATCGAGCGGCTTGAGCAGGAAATCCAGGAGATGCTAGGGCTTTCCACGGTTGTTTCGGCAGGCGGCGAAGTGCCCGCGCTGGTGCGAACCGTTGCAACTTCCAGTATCGGGGTTGCCGATTTGCTCCAAGCCCTCGATTCCGCGGCGCTGCGCCGGACAAGTGGCCATCGCGAGCTGAATCCATTTCAAACGGGCCTGCCCAAAGGTTTGGGTACGCCGATGCTTGATCACCTGGGTATTGCCGTCCGCTCTCTTGAAGAGGCGCGCAACCTCTACGCCGCTCTTGGCGTTCCTGTAACAGCCATCGAAGAAGTGGCCCAGGAGAAGGTGCGGGTGCAGATGCTGCAGGTAGGAGACAGCCGCATCGAACTGCTTCAAGCCACTGCCGAGGATTCCGCCGTGGCGCGCTTTATCGCCAAACGCGGCGAGGGCATCCACCACATCGCGCTGCGCGTGCCCGATCTGGCCGCTGCGGTCGCGAAGCTGAGGAGCGAGTCTGTGCGGCTGGTTTCCGAGACCATCCAGATTGGCGCCGGCGGCCACCGCTACGTCTTCATCCATCCCTCCAGCGCCAACGGCGTGCTGCTGGAACTGGTCGAGTCGGGCCACGATTCTTCAGGAGGACAGCATTGATTCTGCTCGGCATAGATACCTGTGGCTCTTTCGGCTCGATTGCGCTGGGCCGCCTGGAAAATGGAGAACTCGTCCTGCTCGGCGAAAAGCGCATCGAGGGAGGCGACTTTGCCGCAGCCCTGGTGCAGGGCATCGCCGATCTGCTGGACGAGGCCGGCGTGGGGGTCGCTGACATCCGCGGCATCGTCGCCGTCGCCGGGCCGGGAAGCTTCACCGGCATTCGCATCGGCCTGAGCACGGTGAAAGGGCTCGCGGAAGTGACCGGCGCAAAGGTAGTCGCTATCTCCCGGCTGGCTTTACTCGCTTCAGAAGCTGGCACGCCTTCCGCGGTACTCGACGCTCATCGCGGCCAGGTCTACTGCGGCCTCTATGCCGACGGCACGCGGGAAATGCTGCTGACTGCGGGCGAAATCAATGCCATGGGCGGGCTGCCGCTGCCGGTGGCCGTCTGTGAAGAAGCGGTCGCGCAACTGATCGAAATGCTGCTCGAAGCCGAACCGATGCGCGTTCCCTCTCCCACCTCTGCCCATGCCTTGCGGTTTGCCCTGCCACGCTGGCGGGCCGGAGATTTCGACGACATTGCCAGCCTCGACGGCTATTACCTGCGCGGCGCAGACGCCAGGATGCCCGCACGAGCGGTATGAGCGAACCAATCAGCATTCGCGCCATGGGCCTGCCGGATATTGATGCGGTAGTCGAGATCGCGGCTGGTCTGGCCTTGGCGCCGCACTGGGGCAGAGAGGTTTTCCTGGCCTCCCTGTATCCGGAAGACGGTCCGCCCCGCGTCGCGCTGGTGGCTGAAGTGGCCGGAGTGGTGACGGGATTTGCCGTCGCCAGTGTGCTCGCCCCGCAATCCGAACTGGAATCTATAGCCGTCCAGTCCGACGCGCAGGGACGCGGGATAGGTCGCGAATTATTAATCGCTATCATGAATGCCGCAGCCCTTCCCGGCATCGAGGAGATGGTGCTGGAAGTGCGCGAGTCGAACCGCACTGCCCTCGAGTTTTACCGGCGCGCCGGTTTCCTGGAGGTAGGCAGAAGGCGTGCCTACTATATGACCCCGCTCGAGGACGCGCTGGTGATGCGCCGCCCCATTCCCTGACGCGCTCCAAGCCACGTCCTATCAAAACTTTGGCCCGGTTATCCACATGGCCATCAAGAAATTGCGCCAGGTAACCTTGCAGCCTGGCATTCATCGGGCGTATACATACTCACAAGTAAAACGAGGTGCCCTATGGATGAACCACTCGAAGCACAGTTGAGCGCAGAGATTGAGCGCTTGATGACGGAGCATCGCGGTATTCTCTGCGCCTGAACGAACTGCTAACCAAGCCCTATCTTTCTTCCGAAGAGCAGCTGGAAGAAGTGCGGCTCAAAAAGCTGAA
>CAILBQ010000307.1 GCA_903832475.1 uncultured Acidobacteriota bacterium
AGCGATGTTTGCCCCGCGGTTCCCAATGGCGGCTTCGTCGCGTTCTCGAGAGCGCAATACCCCGACTGTCCAGACGCTGAACTAGGCGAGGTCCAGGGCGAAACGCAGCCTGGAACATTCGTCAACAACCAGATCACCTATCCCGGCAATTCGAATGTCTACGGAGACACCTACCTGAATCAGAACGCCGTGGCAATCCTCAATTCCGGCGTGATTCCTTTACCCAACGCGACCACAGGATGCAACACCACGGGATCGGCTTGCTATCTCGCCGATGCATCCCTGCCCACTTACTGGAGGGAGGAGCTGGTGCGTCTGGACCATGCCATCAGCTCCAGGTGGGCGGCTGGTTTTCACTACATCCATGACGAGTGGGACGAGACCGCACCGGTTCCTCAGTACGCAACAACGCAGAACAGTTTCCCCACCATTCAGAATCGGTTCTATGCGCCTGGAACCAGCCTCGTTGCCCGGTTGACGACCGTCATCACACCCAGTCTGCTCAACGAATTTGTTGCCAGCTACACCAACTCTCATATCACCCTGAGGGATATTCCCGCGCCGGGGGTAAGCTTGTCGCGGCCCTCTGTTCTCGACGGCCCCTGCACCGGCACAGGTCAGTGTCCGATGAGCCTGATCTTCCAGAATGGAAGCGTTGGGATTGATGGAATCGCCAAGTTGCCAGGGATATCCATCGCCGGCAGTAACGCGGAGTATGGAGGCCTGGGCTTTGCGGCTGACGCAGGATACATGCCTTGGGAACACAGCAATCCGACCTATAGCTTCATTGACAACGTGACTAAGTCGGCGGGCCGGCATAATCTCGCATTCGGCGCTCAATGGGTGATTTTCGCGAGAAACCAAAGCAACGGACCCATCGGTGCGGCCAGCGGTGATACCCAGGGACTTCTCACCTTCAGCAATCTCCGCGTCAACGGCTCAACCGGCAACGCCTTTGCTGACTTCCTCTTCGGCAGGAGTTCCGGTGTCCCGGGCGGTGATGGAGCTATCTCGAGCTTCCAGCAAGACAGTGGACAGGCTCGGTATCGTCAGCGGTATTCGATCGTCGAGCCGTATATCCAGGATGACTTTAAAGTCTCGCAACGATTCACCCTCAACCTCGGCGTACGTCTTAGTCTCTTCGGTACCTACCACGAGAAGAACGATCTGGCCTTCAACTGGGAGAAGACGGCATTCAATGCTTCCCAGGCTAGCCTGATCACGATTGATACGGGAGGCGGTTTGCGACAAGCCAATTCCCTGCTTCCTATTCCGATTTATCAGAGTAACGGCGCGGTAAATCCGGCCATCACCAATGGTATTGTCCAGTGTGGCGCTGCAGGACGTCCGGCAAGCTGCATGTCCGGCCACCTGTTCAATCCCGCTCCTCGCGTCGGATTCACCTGGGATCCGATGGGCAACGGCAAGACTGCGATTCGCGGTGGCTATGGCATCTTCTTCGAACATGGAACCGCGGATGAAGCAAACACGGGGTCACTGGAAGGCGGCGCGCCCACCGTGCTCAGCATGACGCAAATCAACCCGGCCGGCTGGAGCACCATCGGCCAGACGGAAAGTAATCAAGGCACGCAAAGTCTAAGCCCCATTGCATTCGCGTTGAATGTAACGTCAATTCCTACAAAAGCGACCTGGCCCTACGTTCAGCAATGGAGCGCCAGCGTGGAACGGCAGCTTCCAGGCAATGCTCTCGCCAGCTTCGCCTACGTGGGTAGCAAGGGCACACATCTTGCCGTCGCGCTGGAAGCGAATCAGCTTCAACCCATTGACGGTTCGAACAATCCCTTCGCGCCGCATCAGCCGCTCAAAACCAGGGGTCCTAACCCAGCAGCTCAGGGCAGCAATTCAGGAGGAGACTGCACCGTCAACGCGGGCGTGGTCACCCTTACCAACGGGATTATCATTCGACCAGGAGATAGCGGGTACAGCAACATCGTCACCGCCTGCTACGCTGCAGCCCAATCCAATACTGCAAATCTTCCATCACCGAACTCTCTGCGCACCTTCGCTCCGGGCATCGGCGAGATTTACTCCTTGGAGAACATAGCGGACTCCGGCTATCATGCGCTCCAAGCTACGCTGCGCAAGGTCCAGGGGCCACTCACGTTGGGCGTTGCTTACACCTACAGCCATTCGATCGACGATGCTTCCGACCGTTCCGACGCCACCTTTGTCAATTCCTTCAACCTGCGTTCCAACCGCTCCAGTTCCAACTTCGATCAGCGTCATCTGCTGCACATCAGCTATATCTATGATCTGTCTTTGATTCCTTTGTTTGATCGGCTACTTCATTTCGCCGACGCAGACCCCTCAAACCAGCTTTCCAACGGGAACGGACACATCTACAAGGCCACAGACTGGGCAAATGACCGCACGGTGAAAGCCGTCCTTGGCAATTGGCAGATCAGCGGCCTTGGGCTCTTCGAGTCCGGCATACCCTTCACAGTGGTCAACAACGGAACGCCGACCGGCATCAGCACCCTGGACAATGGTGGCGTGGCGAACGGAATCGGCTCGGGCTCCTATCCCGACTTATCTGGTCTGTCGGCTCACTCCCGCAAGCCGAGCGGCGGCAGGAACTCAAAGAGCTTCGGTCCCCTGCTCTTGAATCCGAGCGCCTTCCTTGCGCCTCGCGGATTGACCTTCGGAGATGCGGGCCGCAATTCACTGAACAACCCCCACCGCTGGAATGTCGATCTTTCCTTGCTGAAACACTTCTCTCTCTCGGACCGGAGCAAGGTCGAATTCCGCGCGGAAGCATTCAACCTCCTCAACAACACCCAATTCCGCATCTTTGATCCGACGCTCGGCAACCAGGCGCAGAATACCGTGAGTTGCTATGGCGGCAGTGCGGCCTATTACAGTGCGGCGGGTGGCGACGGAACAGATTGTCTCACCGGCAGCTCGTTTCTCCATCCCGTGGACGCCCATCGGCCCCGAACGCTTCAGTTTGCGCTCAAGTTTGATTTTTGATCGGCATCTTCTTCGTCCCTGAAACGCGGGCCGCTGCTCTACTGCGGCCCATTCCGATTCATTCACACCGCAGGGAAAGCATGGCATGCGACCACTCATGATGATTCGATTTTCTTTGGCTATGATTCTGCTCCTCAGCACCTTGACCCTCCTCACGGGTTGCGGAGACAGCAAAACAACAACGGTCGTGCCTCCACCGAACAAGCCGACTGGCCTTCCTGCACCTCCGGCAGCGACGGCAGTCAATACCTACTCGGGCGCGCAAAGCCCTGGCGCCTGGCTGCTGACGCTGGACGACAACAAGAGTAGCTTTAGCTACCAGCCAACAACCTACCCGGGCAGTGCATCCAGTAAAGCCGATGGCCCGTTCACCGTAGCCAACGGCTTCAAGCAATTGGACGGCGGAGGCTATGCCGTCGAGGTCCAGGGACGGGCTGCCATCCTTCGCCCGGGAAATGCTGCCACCGCACCCGTCTTCGCCGTCCCGCAATCGGCTTGCTATGCCATTACGGGCAGGCTGCGCTTTCAATTCATCGGCATGCAGACCGGTCCCGATGGTGCAGTGGGAAATGCCGGCCCAACGCTCGGCTACGGCAGCATGGTGGCCAGCACAGACACATCTGGTAAGGCCTGGAGCTTTCAGGACCTGCAAGGGAATATCGTCTCCGGCCCCACTTCTTTCTCCGGCGCCTGTTCAACGTCCGGGCCAGCCACCGGCATCCAACTGACGGGACAAACATTGCTGGATAATCTATGGCCTCCAAATGAGACCAACCAGGCAGCGCCGACGCCCGCAACCATCTCCAATGTTTGGATTGGTCCTTCCGGCTTCCTCGTTGCGGATCAAAGCGACCCCGCTGCAGCATCACCTCTCGGAGCCTCGGTGGCTGGACTGGCGGAGCCATCGGCCGCGCTCAATACTACCGACCTGGAATCACAGCGCTTCGCAGGTTTCTTGTACGAGCCGGCAACGGTTCCCTTTGGGGGCGTCACGCCAACACCAATCGTGACGGCTCCGGTGGCCTTTGGCCTTGTAGCTTCTCCGGTGGCTACTATGACAGGCGGTGCATATCCCAACGATGACGTCACGCAGACGCCAAACTCCGATATCCAGATCACCCTCGGAAAGCAGGATGCCACCTACAACGGACTGTATCGGTCCGTTGCAATCACCGTGCTGGACCCCCAACAAAACTGCGCCAACTACACAGGCTCAGGAGAAAAAGCAACGTCTGGAATCAACGCGCAAGGTTATTTCACCTGCACTTTTGCAGGTGTCGCTGTTGCTGGAAATCCGGAAGGCAAGTACGCGCTCATGGTGACCTCGTACAACTGGGCTGTTCAACTTGGTGGCGCGCCCATGCAGCTTTACCTGTTCCAACAGTAGCGCAAGGAACATAGCCTCTGGAGACCCCGTACCCATGCTTGTTGGCACAAAAATATGCAGCGTTCTGTTCCCTGCTTCGTTGCTCCTGTCGCTTCTGACCGTCCCCATGAATGTGTGCAACGCGCAAGCTCTGCCATCCCAAGTTCAGTACCCGGAAGGACCCGCATCGGAATCTCACACGAGTCCGGTGTCAGCAAAGCCGGAGCGATGGGACGAGATTGCCCTGGATCCAGGCACTCTTCACCCCGCCCCTCCCTTGCTCGGCGAGAAGGATAGCCTGCCCAGCTTTACTCGCGAACTTATCCAGGTGCAGTGGCGGGCTCACGATCCTATTGACCTCTATGTAATTCGTCCAGCCCGCGCGATTACGCCTCCCGTCATCCTCTATCTCTATGGATTCCCTTCTGACACCGATCGCTTTCGCAATGATGCCTATTGCGAAAGTGTCGTCAAGAATGGCTTCGCTGCAGTCGGATTTGTTTCCGCTATGACGGGCCAGCGCTACCACGATCGTCCGATGAAAGAGTGGTTTGTGAGCGAACTGCCGGAGGCGCTGGCAACCTCCGTTCACGATGTTCCGATGATTTTGGACTATCTTACGGAGCGCCATGATTTTGACATGAATCGGGTAGGAATCTACGGTCAGGGATCCGGCGGTACGATAGCCATTCTCGCAGCCACGGCCGAGCCTCGACTCAAGTTTGTCGACGTCCTCGACCCGTGGGGAGACTGGCCCGATTGGATGGCCGGCTCACCCCTGATCCCCGAAAAGGAAAGACCCGGCTTTTTGACCTCCAGCTTCCTTGAGAGGGCTGCGCTCTTTGACCCAATCCAACATCTGCCGAGCCTAAGTCCCGACAGGCTTCGCCTGCAGCAGACCCTCTTTTCGCAAGTCACTCCAGAGAAGGCGCGGAATGCAATCCGCGTGGCCGCGCCCGCCCACATGTTGATCGTTCAATACAAGGATGAGGCGGAGTATCGTGAGAAAGTCATGGCGGGCGGGATTGTCCTTGATTGGCTAAAGGCGAGACTCTCTTCCCCGTCCGCGCTCATGGATGAACCATCGCCATCTGCCACGAAGCCATAGGGAACGCTGAAAAACCTAATGAATGAACGGCTCGATCGCGAAGTGCGCAAAGGCGTATCCAGCAGCCCCGATCAGGGCTGCGCCCGGGAAAGTCACAATCCATGCAACCACGATTTTTTCGCCCCATATCCAGCGGACAGCGTGCCATCCGCGTGTTGCCCCAACGCCACAAACAGCTCCCCCGATGGCGTGAGTAGTCGAGATAGGAACCTTGGCAATCGTGGCAAGCCCTATCGTCGTAGCCGCAGCCATCTCCGCGGAGAAGCCGCCAAGCGGTCGAAGATGTGGCGTGATGCGCGAACCGATGGTTTTTACGATGCGCCAGCCGCCAGCCATCGTGCCAAGTGCCATGGCCGCATGGCAACTCAGGATGATCCACCACGCAATTTCGTGTTTGCCAAAAACCCCCTGGAAGCCTGAGCCTGCTTTGCCCCACTGCGCATGCCCGGCTGCAGCCAACAAGGCGACAATGATGCCCATGGTCTTTTGCGCATCGTTCGTTCCATGGCCGAGAGAATAAAGTGCTGCGGAGACCAGCTGTAAATGGCGAAAGCGGCGCTCAGCTTTATATCGCTCCGTACGGGACGCCAGCCAGCTTACAAGGGTCATGATAATCCAGCCAAGGATCATCCCTATGATGGGTGAGATGATGAGAAACACGATGACAGGAACCCATCCCTTGACCAGAATCACGCTAAACCCAGCCTTTGCGATTGCGGCCCCTGCATAGCCGCTGATGATCGCATGCGATGAACTCGTCGGCAGTGCCATCAACCAGGTGACAATGTCCCACACAATCGCTCCGATCAATCCTCCACATACCACGTACACGTCGACCGCCTTGGGATCGATGAGCTTGTTGCTAATGGTCTGGGCCACCCCCGTCCCGAAAAAGAAGGCTGCAATGAAGTTGAAGAACGCTGCCCACAGAACGGCCTGCAATGGAGAAAGAACTCGCGTGGTAACTACCGTGGCGACGGAGTTGGCAGCATCGTGGAAGCCGTTGAAGAAATCAAAAACAAGCGCCACGGCGATGAGGGAGAAAACTAGGTAAAGCATCGGCATGGGCTTCCCTCAACCGTTTTTCAGTAAGACGCGGGCCATGGTTTCGCTGGCCTCTTCACAGCGCTCGATTGCCTCTTCCAGCAGGTCATGCATCTCTTTTTTCTTAATCACGTCCAGCGGGTCCGGACTTCCCGTGAAAAGACTTCCCAGAAAAGTTTCGCGATCACGCTTCACGAGTTCCATTGCCGCGGAAACGGCGTCGAGACTTGGCTTCAGGTCTTTGAGTTTCTTCTTTTGGCGTAATCCGTGGATGATTCCATCGAGTTGCGCCGCAATTGTAGACAGATTTTTGGCCTGGCCCGTCAGCGTTGGATGCAGATCTTGAATCTGGTATAGGCGAAAA
>CAILBQ010000308.1 GCA_903832475.1 uncultured Acidobacteriota bacterium
GATGACGGTTCCGTCCGGCCTGACCGACGACCGATCCAATGCAGGCCTGGCTTCTGCCGACAACATCTGGGGAGGGTCCCTGACCGCCTCGCAAATCAACCCCATCGCCGCGACGTTGCTCAACGCAAAGCTGCCCAATGGCCAGTACCTGATCCCGTCAGCCCAGTCGTCGGCGGGCTACCAGTACGGCGTGCCCAACGTGAATCTCATCGGGACTTCGCGTCTGACGTCCGATCAAGCCACCATCTCGGTCGACTATGACCTGAGCAAGACCGACCGCCTCTCCGCCAAGTACTTTTATCAGGACGCCCCGGTGAGCAAGCCCTACGGCTATTCGCAGACCGGCGGTTTCCCAGTCACTCAGCAGAACGGCTCTCAGGTCGCTGCCATCGACAACACTATCTCCCTCGGACCCCGCCTCAACTGGGAACAGCGTCTCGGCTTCGTCCGCATGGGCTCCTACAGCTCCTTCAAGCAGACCGTCGCAGGCGGTAATTTTGGCGTTGGCGCCAACTACGGTGCCGACAATCCGAACGACCCTGCTTACTTTGCTCCCGGCCTTCCCGGCCTGCTGATCAGCAATTTCGGCGACAGCAGCCAGTACTCTCCGGGGTTGCAGGTTGGTCCCTACAGCGCCTTCGTGGACATGGGCTACTACCAGAACCGCGTCAACCCTTCTACCAACGTGATCTTCACGGCGGGCAAGCACACCATCGTTGCCGGCGGCGGATACAGCTACACCCAGCTCAATATCACCAACAACCGCAATGGCTTCTCTGAAATCAAAGTCAGCGGGTTTGACAACTTCCTCAAGGGCAAGGTTCACGCCTCGAGCGTCATCGAGTCACTGGATCCTTCCACCGGCCGTAACAACGCCGACCGCTACTACCGTTCCAACGAGCTTTCCGGCTATGTTCAGGACAAGTGGCAGGCCATGTCGAACCTCAGCGTCACCGCCGGCGTCCGCTATGACTACCATGGCGGTCTGACTGAAAAGTACGGCAACATGTTCAACTTCGACCCATCGAAGTACAGCGTTTCCGGAACGTCAACAACCGGTTTCAGCGTAGCCGACGCAGGTTTCGTGGTCGCCCATAACAACAAGGCCAACACCGACACTGCCGATTTCGCCTCGAACGACTCCACGCTGAATGGCCGCCAGTGGGGCATTTCGCCTCGCGTTGGCTTCGCCTATTCACCGAAGTCGGGTCATGGCAATTTCGTCATCAGCGGCGGCGCCGGTCTTTACTACGATCGCGGCGAACTCTTCAGCTATCTCTCTCAACCCGCAGGCGGTTCGATTGGCGGTCCCTTCGGCGTGACCGAATCGGCTCCTCTGGTCGGCTATGCCAATGGCACCGGCAAGACACTTGCCGATCCCCTCGGCAACGGCCTGCATACGGCAACTTCGACGCCTCCCGGCACTTATGTGCTGCCCAGCGCCGATCCCAGCAACATCAAGAGCGCTCTGCAAGAGCAGCTCAACACCATGACCGGTCAGAGTGAAGACTTTGGTCCGAACTGCGGCGGCGTCGACAACCAGGAAGGCTACCTGGATTGCACCGCAACCCTCAATTTCGGCACCTACGACAAGAAAAACGTCCTGCCGTACACCTTGAACTACACACTCAACCTGCAATGGCAGCCGCGCAACGATCTGGCGATCACGCTGGGTTTTGCCGGCAACCGCGGCCGCCACGCCGTGATTCCGCTGCCTCTCAACGAACCCATCATCGCTACCGCCAGCAACCCAATCTGGGGCGAAGACTCTACCTACGGATTCGAAGTCCTCAATCAGAACTCCTTGAGCGACGGATACGATTACGATCCCATCCCCGGCGAGCCTTGGAACACCCTGGACGGTGGCAACACTGACTTCCGCACTCCCTATGTGGGTTATAGCCCCAACGCGGCAGATTTCAAGTCCTCAGGCATCTCCGCCTACGACGCGCTCGAACTTCACGTCGAAAAGCGTCTTTCTCACGCCTTCCAGGTCGGCGGCAGCTACACCTGGAGTCATGCTCTTGACGAACAGAGCGACATTGGCCTGTTCTTCACCGGCAATGACCCCAACCATCTGCGCGATTCATGGGCTTCTTCCGACTTCGATCGAACCCACGTCTTCAGCACCAATTTCCGGGTGCAGATACCGAACACTGCGCCTAAACGCTCGGCTCTCGCCTACCTCACCAATGACTGGCACTTCACCGGCACCGGCATTCTGCAGAGCGGCGAACCGTATTCGCTCTACGAGTTCTACGGCGCCGTGGGAAGCATCAACTTCGGCAACTATCCAACCCTGATGAATCCTGTGCTGGGCATCAAGGATCCCTCTCACCCGCACTCAGCTCTGACCGGCAACAGCGGCAAGTTCCGTGGAACCGGCGGCAGCTACTACCCCACTCTCGACCCTTCTCAGATCGCCATCAATTACGTAGCGCCTGGGACCAACGGCGTTCCCGTCTCGACGGGCAATGCTCCTCAGGACATCTACGAAACCGCCTTCAACAAGGGCGAACGCAACATCTTCCGTCAGGCCGCTCAGAAGCGCCTCGATATGTCGCTGCGCAAGGCCTTCCAGGTCAGTGACAAGATCACCCTGCGGTATGAATTCAACGTCTTCAACCTGACCAACACCACCAGCAGCGACGTGCCCCAGGATCAGGCGCAGATTCGTCAGAACTCTGCCTGCTCCAACACTGCGCTTGCGGCTGGCAACAATTGCAGCGCTGACTACTACTACGTCAACTACGGTCAGATCGTGACCAGCGCCAACGCCACCGATCAGCAGACGGCGAAGCAGAATCTCGATCAGCTTCCCTATGCGACTGGATCGGGCAAGAGCACGAATCTGCCCACGCAGATCCCGCTTGGCGTCAACAACTGCATCTCGCAGAACGCCATCAATGCCAACGGATGCCCCAACAACGCTGCCAACTTCGGCTCCGTGACCGGCACAATTGGCGGCAATCGCGCCGTCACCATGGCCATCCACGTCAACTTCTAACCCCAGTCCTCAATTAACGCGACGAGGTTCCTTCGGGAACCTCGTCGTTGTTTGCACCATACTTTGAAATCGCCCGGAGTTGGCCCTTACGACTCAAGCCGAAGGGTGAACCCCTCATTTGAGGCAGGACCTGCTGCATCGAGGGCAAAGGCAAAGGCCCCCAGCCGAAGCTGGAGGCCTTTGTAGTTGCATTTGCGCCGAAGGCGCGTCTGCCTGGATGGCAAATCCTAGTACATGCCGTCCATGCCGCCGCCGCCGTGGCCGCCGGCTGGCGCCGCTGCCTTGGGCTCCGGAATCTCGGAGATCAAGGCTTCGGTGGTCAGCAACAGGCCAGCGATCGAGGCTGCATTCTGGAGAGCGGTACGCGTGACCTTGGTCGGGTCGATGACGCCGGCCTTGACCAGGTCTTCGAACTGGCCAGTGGCCGCGTTGTAGCCGTAGTGGTTGTCCGTCGACTCGAGGATCTTGCCCACGACCACCGCGCCTTCTTCGCCGGCATTGGCGACGATCTGGCGAAGTGGCTCTTCGAGAGCGCGACGCACAATCTGTGCACCGATCTTCTCGTCGCCTTCGAGGGTCTTCAGCAGGGCTTCGACAGCCGCAGCCGAACGAACCAGGGCAACGCCGCCGCCGGCGACAATGCCTTCTTCGACTGCCGCACGGGTAGCATGCAGGGCATCTTCAACGCGAGCCTTCTTTTCCTTCAGCTCGGTCTCAGTGGCTGCACCGACCTTGATGACCGCAACGCCGCCGACCAGCTTGGCCAACCGTTCCTGCAGCTTTTCGCGATCGTAGTCGCTGGTGGTCTTTTCGATTTGCGAGCGAATTTCCTTCACGCGGCCCGAAATAGCAGCTGCGTCGCCCGATCCATCGATGATGGTGGTGTTGTCCTTGTCGATGGTGACGCGCTTGGCGCGGCCGAGCTGTTCCAGCTTGACGCCGTCCAGCTTGATGCCCAGGTCTTCGGTGATAGCTTCGCCACCGGTGAGAATCGCGATATCACCGAGCATCGCCTTGCGACGATCGCCAAAGCCAGGAGCCTTGACGGCGGCCACGTTCAGCGTGCCGCGCAGCTTGTTCACGACCAGGGTCGCAAGCGCTTCGCCTTCGACATCCTCGGCAATGATCAACAGGGGCTTGCCGTTGCGGGCAACCTGCTCGAGCAGCGGCAGAAGGTCCTTCATGTTGCTGATCTTCTTTTCGAAAATCAGGATGTAAGGATCTTCGAGGGCCACTTCCATGCGATCGGCATCGGTCACGAAGTAGGGGCTCAAGTAGCCGCGATCGAACTGCATGCCTTCCACGGTCTCGAGGTAGGTCTGCATGGTCTTCGACTCTTCGATGGTGATGACGCCGTCCTTGCCCACGGTCTTCATGGCGCCGGCAATGATTTCGCCGATTTCCACGTCGCCGTTGGCCGAGATGGTGCCAACCTGCGCAACCGAGTCATCGGTGACCGGCTTGGACATCGCGCCGAGTGCGCCGCCATCCGACCAGTTGTTTTCCTTGTCCTTGGCGCCGATCACGGCAATGACTGCCTTGTCGATGCCGCGCTTGAGGGCAGTCGGGTTCGCACCGGCTGCAACCGTCTTCACGCCTTCGCGATAGATGGCCTGGGCCAGAACGGTTGCGGTCGTGGTGCCGTCGCCGGCAACGTCGGAGGTCTTGGAAGCGACTTCCTTGACCAGCTGCGCGCCCACGTTCTCAAGGGCGTTCTGAAGCTCGATTTCCTTCGCAACCGTCACACCGTCCTTGGTGATGGTCGGGGAACCGAATTTCTTTTCAATGACCACGTTGCGGCCCTTGGGGCCGAGGGTCACCTTGACAGCGTCCGCGAGGATGTTCACTCCGCGCAGGATCGCCTGACGGGAATCTTCTCCGTGCAAAATCTGCTTTGCCATAATCTGCATTCTCCAGTTTCAAATTCACGCCGGTACGGCGTTTGTGTCTTTCCTGCATCAGCAGGGGATTGATCTATTGTCCAAATCACAAAGGAAGAAAGCGCCGAAGGCGCAGTCCACCGTACGAAGTACCTACTTCTTGACGATGCCGAGGACTTCTTCTTCGCGCATGATCAGCAGCTCTTCGCCGTCGATCTTGATTTCCGTTCCGGAATATTTGCCGAAGAGGACGCGGTCGCCAGCTTTGACATCGAGCGGGAAGACTTTGCCTTCATCGTTGGACTTGCCCTTGCCGACGGCGAGAACTTCGCCTTCCTGGGGCTTTTCCTTGGCGGAGTCGGGGATGATGATGCCACCGCGAATGGTTTCGCCTTCTTCAACGCGGCGAACCAGAATGCGGTCGTGGAGCGGAGTAAAGGTCGTTACTGCAGAGGATGTAGCCATACTGTTGCTTCTCCTGTGCGCGGGAAGGCTCCAGCCTGCCTCGCGATTTTGGTTTGAAAGGTATGCAGACCGGGAAAGGTCCGTTCAGGCGGCGAGTCTGAGGTCGATCAACTCAAGCCTTAGCAGTCTCGCCTTCCAACTGCTACAGTAGGCAAGCAGGCACGTATTTGTCAAGCCGGAGCGCGAGATATGAGTGAAGTTCGCTAATCTTTTCTATAAATTCACACGAAAGGGCTGATTTGCTTCGCTTGCGAGTCATGAACTCATGTCCTATCCGTCTAAAACCTGGAGGATTGGCTGTGCCTAAGCGATGGGAATACAATAACGAGATGCCCCGAACGCTCACTGCATTTCGTCGACTCGCACTATCAAGCGCCATGCTGGCGGTGATTGCTTTCGTTTCCCTACTCTCTGC
>CAILBQ010000309.1 GCA_903832475.1 uncultured Acidobacteriota bacterium
TCTGGTCGATGCCGTTGGGGTTGTACAGGCCTCCGTCATATTCGGCGATTCCGACAATCAGGTAGCCGGCTTCGTGCATGAGGCGGGCGGTGTTCGAGCCGACGTTGCCAAATCCCTGGACGATCACGCGGCAGCCTTCGCGCTGCATTTTGAGATAGCGCAGGCTTTCGTCGCACATCACCATCACGCCGCGGCCGGTGGCTTCCTTGCGGCCGCGCGAGCCGCCAATGTTAAGAGGCTTGCCGGTGACCACAGAAGTAACGGTCTGGCGCATGTGCATGGAGTAGGTATCCATGATCCAGGCCATCGTCTGCTCGTTGGTGTTGACGTCGGGGGCGGGGACGTCTTTCTCCGGCCCGATGAACTCGATGATTTCCGAAGTGTAGCGGCGGGTCATGCGCTCCAGCTCGCCCTGGGACATGTTCCTGGGGTCGCAGATCACGCCGCCTTTGGCTCCGCCGAAGGGGATGTTGACCACGGCGCATTTCCAGGTCATCCAGGAAGCGAGGGCGCGGACTTCGTCGAGCGTGACATCGGGGGCGTAGCGGATACCGCCTTTTCCTGGACCTCGCGCAACGGAGTGTTGCACGCGGTAGCCGGTAAAGAGTTGAATCTTGCCATCGTCCATGTGGACGGGAAAATGCACGATGATTTCGCGCGAGGGGGAGCTGAGAACTTTCCAGAGACCTGGATCGAGGTTCAGCTTGCGTGCTGCAAAGTCAAATCGGGCGCTCTGTGCTTCCCAGGGGTTGATCTCCTGCTCGAGCGTAATGGTTGCCATTTGAATACTCTCCACTTCATTGCACCGGGGAGATAGTGCGCCCCGGCGAGCAGCGTGTCACGGATTCTGATCTACATACTGTATCGGCGGAAATCCGACCGACTTACGACGCTACAGTCTGTTGGACGCGTCTGCATGGTCTCCCGGTTCGGTAAATCGAACTGCGTTGGGCCATCTTGCTTTGCCCTCGTCGAAGCAGGTGCGGTTTGATCGCAAATGCCCGGCGGGGAAGATCGCAGTCACTTCTGTGCCCCGCCCGGGAACCGGCTGCTCCGGGAAAGGCTATGGTTGCTTCGTCTGACAGGTACCCCGGCCAAACCCTGATGAGTCTAGGCAGCCGACACAAGCCCGTCAACACCACTTTGGTCTATTTTGATGACCCGGATGGTACTGTGCCAGAACGGGCCATGGATAACCCCAGTGTCCCTCAACGGGATTACAGGCGGGTAAAGTCATGCCGGGCCATTGTCAGTGTCCAGCGCAATGGGTAGAGAGGTAGCGCGGGTTTTTCGATTTGCCTCCCGATGCTGCCTAGCGACTGGCCCTTGGCGAAGTCTTTTTGACTGGAGCATGTCCGGTTTCGGTGCGGGTGGGAACGCTTTCCGGGGTCCAGTAGGGCTCTCCGGCGGGGATGAAGTCGATTTTCATGCCCGGGAAGAGCGGACCGAGCCACTTGGCGCAGGTGTTCATGCCGGCTTCTTCAGACAGCGTGTGGCCGAGGATGATCAGCGCCTTTTTTCGGCCCTGAAGCTGCGCATCGCGCGCGTACAAGATGGTTTCCCACTCCGGGGCTTCGCCAATCACCAGCACCTGGACATCGTCGCGCTCAAGCGCCTTGACGTGCTTGGCCTCGCCGGAGGCACCAGGAGCGTAAGCCACTTTGGTCACCTTCATCGAAGGGTCGCCGACGATGCGGATGGCGCGGGCATGGAACCGGCGCTTGAGATCCAGGGCCAGGAACTGCAGCGTGGTTTCGGGCAAAGTAAAGAAGAAGCCCTGTTCGCCGGCCGGGCCGGGATTTTGGTAGGCCTTCCATCCCGACTGGGCGACGAAGCCTTCGGCGATTCCGTCTGGCCGGCGGAGGTGCCAGGTGTCGTGAAAACGCCACAGGACCAGATGATGCTCCCGGATGTAGGCCAGCTTTTCCTGGTAGACGGGATCATTCAGGAACATCGCTGGGTCGTCAAGGTGGTTGTAGAAGGTTGGCTCGTGGGTGACGATGAGGTTGTCGCCGGCGGTGACCGCCTTGCGCAGGACTTCCATGGTGGGGGAGAAGGTGGTGGCGATGCCGGTGACGGGGGTGGCGGGGTCGCCGGCCTTGATGGTGTCGACCGTATTGGGCGGGAGAGTGGCGCCTGTGGCTTGGACGATGCGAGCGATCGCTTGAGATGCAGTCGGGGCTTCGGCGGCGGTGGGGGCTGGCGACGGCGCGGCCTGTGTCGATGGCGCGGCTTGGCCGACTGCCGCGACGGCAGAGAGTACTGCCAGGAGGAAGGCGATTCTGTGCGAGGATAGCGAGACGCGTGATTGTCGCATGGACCACTCTACCAAGGGGAAGAGGCGGAGAAAAGTGAGGGGATGATGACGCATCCTGAGTGGGCAATTTACCTGCGGATCCTGCTGGCGCTGCACATCGCCGGAGGAGTCGTTGCATTTGTCTGTGCGCCGGTGGCCTTGATCAGCGCCAAGGGCGGAAAGACACATCGCCGCTGGGGAAAGATTTATTTCTGGGGAATGGCGGATGTGGCGGTGACGGCAATGATTTTGTCGCTGGCGCTGCCCATATTCTTTCTGGCCATGGTGGCGGTGTTCAGCTTTTATGCGGCGTTCTATGCGTATCGGATTTTGTTCCTGAAGGACTTGTACAAAGGCGGACGACCGAAGGCGGTCGACTGGATCGCGGCAGGGATCACGGTGGTATCGAGCTTGCTGTTGCTCGTGTCGGGGTTTCTGTTCCCCTACCGGATGCATGTGGGCGTGATTCACGTGGCGGGGCATGCGATCAGCATCGTCTCGGTCGTGTTTGGGATCATCGGCATACGCCTGGGAGTGGGCTCGCTGATGAGCTTTTTGAAACCATCCAAGGAGAAGATGTTCTGGTGGTTCGATCACATGCAGGGCATGATGGCCAGCTATATTGCGGCGATGACGGCGTTTTCGGCGGTCAATCTTTCGCACTGGTTTGGCGCGGCGTGGTGGGTGTGGCTGTGGCCGACGATTCTGGGGGTTCCGATGATCTCGCTGTGGACCCGGTACTACAAGAAGAAATTCGCGCCCAAACGAGCCACTCAGGCCGCGTAAACGTACTAGGTGCTAGCAGACGCGCATCCCTCCTGGATGCTGCTTAGCCCGCCAACCTTTACACTTGGCTAGTCATGTCGAATGCTGAGTTGATTCAACCTTCCCGCAAGGAATTTCTGGCGCTGGCCAAAACGCACACGCTGGTCCCGGTCTATCGCACGCTGACGGCCGACCTGGAGACGCCGGTTTCGGCGTTCTTGCGGGCGGCGTGGGAGTCGCCGGAGTGCTTTCTGCTGGAAAGCGTGGAAAACGGCGAGCAGGTGGGGCGGTACACGTTCATCGGGCTGAATCCGTACAAGCGAATTGTGTCGCGGGGGCGGCGGGTCACCATTTCTGAAGGGAAAAAGACGGTCGAAATCGAAGGCGACGTGTTTGCCGTGCTGCGGGAGGCGTTGAGCGGGCACACGCCGGCGCGGCTGGCGGGGCTGCCTCCCTTCACCGCCGGCGCAGTCGGTTTCCTGAGCTACGATGTCGTCCGGCAGATCGAGAAGCTGCCCGCGACGGCGAAGGATGAGCTGCACGTCCCCGACGCCTGCCTGCTGTTCTTTGACGAGGTCCTGGCGTTTGACCACGTGCGCAAGGAGATTCACCTGGTGGTGACGGCGGATGTCACTCTACAGTCGGCAACGGCCGCGCATGCGGATGCGGTGAAGCGCCTGCGGAGGCTGGAGAAGCGGCTGGCGCGGCCGCTGCCCAAACTACCTCGGCCCAAAAAGTCGGGAAAAGCCAAGCTCAAGGTGACGCATCGCACGCGCAAGAAGGACTACCTTGCGGCCGTCGAAACGATTCGCGAGTACATCCGCGCAGGAGACATCTTCCAGGCGGTGTTGTCGCAGCGGCTGGATGTTGAGCCTGACGTCGATCCGTTTGCGGTGTACCGGGCACTGCGCATCGTCAATCCGTCGCCGTACATGTACTTTCTGCGCGTGACGCCGGATGGCGCTGCGAAGAAAGGAAGCGACGGATCTGGGCGGCTCGAGGTCGCCGGGTCTTCGCCGGAGCTGCTGGTGCGCGTCAGCCAGACGAAGGACAGCAGCAAGGTTGAATACCGTCCGATTGCCGGGACGCGCAAGCGAAGTTCCGATCTAGAGAAGGACGACGCGCTGGCGGCCGAGATGCTGGCCGATGAGAAAGAGCGATCCGAGCACGTGATGCTGGTCGACCTGGGCCGCAATGACGTGGGCCGGGTGAGCCAGTACGGCAGTGTGCAGGTGGACAAGCTGATGTTTGTCGAGCGCTACAGCCACGTGATGCATCTGGTGAGCGCCATCCATGGGACGCTGCGGCCGGAATTGAGCGCAGTGGATGCGCTGCGCGCCTGCTTCCCTGCAGGCACACTGTCGGGGGCTCCCAAGGTGCGGGCGATGGAGATCATCGAAGAGCTGGAGCCGGCGCGGCGCGGCGTCTATGGCGGCGCGGTGTTGTACGCCGATTTTTCGGGCAATCTCGACTCGTGCATCACCATCCGGTCGATGGTGGCACAGGACGGGGTGGGGCATATCCAGGCTGGGGCGGGAATCGTCGCCGATTCAGTCCCCGAGGCGGAATACCAGGAATGCCTGAACAAAGCGCAGGCAGTGCTGAGAGCGATTGAGCGGGCGCGAGCTGGGGTGTAGGAGTCCAAGATGAATAAGCCAGCAGGATTCGAGCTGGCATTGCAGTTTCCCACCCTTGTCGCGGTGAAGCTGCGACAAGGATGGGGCACCCAGTTCAGTTAGTCATGAAGGAGTGCTCGTAGCCAGGGGGAAGTCTCGGTCTATGGGGTGTGCAGGTAGCGGCTGGCGAATTGGATGAAGGTGGGCCAGTTGGGGGCGGGGGTGTGGCCCTGGGTGTGCTGGCGGTAGGCGAGGTCGCCATTGAGGAGTGGTGTTTCGATGGGAGGGAATTCGGTGGCGCCGAGGTCTTTTTTGCCGAGGAGTTTGTAGACCGGGCCGGCAGCGGCCTCGGCCATGAACATGCCGCGGGCGTCGACCCAGCCGTCTCCCTGCGTGGCTCCGGCGCCGATGAAGAGCGGACGCGGAGCAACCAGCGCGATCAGTTCATGCGAATCGACGGGCAGGTCGCTGGCATGGAGCGGGCCAGCGTATTGGATGAAGTTACCGGCCAGCCAGTGGTATTCGCCGGAGGCAGCTACATTTTCGAGTTCTTCGCCCCAGTGGCGGCGGTAGAGAGCCGCGCCGCCGGCTCCAGACGAGCTGATGTAGCCGATGGCAAAGCGCGGGTCGTAGGCCATGGTGACCAGCGAGGCTTTGCCGTAGCGGGAGTGGCCGGTGATGCCCACCTCTTTTGCGTTGACGGCCTTGTCGGTTTCAAAATAATCGAGAGCCCGGCTGGCTCCCCAGGCCCACGCGCGCAAGGCCCCCCAGTCGTCAGGCTTGCGCGACTGGCCATGGTTGACCAAGCCGATGATGCCTTCGGTGAGCCCTGCGCCGTTGTCTGCCTGGACCGTGGTGGGAATGATTTCCGCGTATCCCCAGCCCTTGGCAAGAAGCTGCTGCTGCCAGGTAGGACCGGTTTCCTTGGGCATGGCAAAGTTGGGAAAGCGCTTCATCATGGCGGCCATGAACGCGGGATCAAAGCTGAACTGCATGATGACCGGCACGGGGCCCTTGGCGTTCGCAGGAGTGGACAAGGTAAGCGCGATGTCGACTTTGATCTTCGGATAGGCCGAGTTGTCGACGTGGCCGACCAGCTTCTTGGTGACGATGTCAAAGTCGCCGTTCTTTTCGGTCGCTGTGCTAACCACTTCCCATTTCACCGACGGCACGTTGGCGGGCTGGCGGCCGTAGACGTCGCGGTCAAAGAATTCAACGATTTCAGGCCTGCGCTGCTTCCACCATTCTTCCGCCGTGGTAACTTTCTTGCCGTCGTTCAGGATGAGCGGGTCGGGGAGGCTGGGCGTTGGATTGGCCTTCGATTCGTCGTAATTGGCGGCGTTCGGAGCCTTGGGGTCGTTGCCGTTGGCGCCTTCCCGGATGGTCTTGATGCCGAGTTGGTCTTTGAGGTGCTGGTAGTCCGCCTCCGTTGCCTTCTGAATCGCGATCTGTTCGGGAGTCGGCTCGAATTTGGGGGCTGGAGCCGGTGCGGGCGCCGGCGCAGCTGTCTGGCCCTGGGCGGACCGTGTTGCGAAAACAGCGGTAGCCAACGCGATCACGATCAGGCAGAGGAGAGAAAGGCGTGGAACTGGGCGCACGGTGACTCCTTGACGTTGGGACTTTTTTCGAGTCTCGAACGAATAACAGCGGAAGCATACCTGCAGCGCGCGGAGTTTGACAATGACAGCTTCGAACACGGCCATCGGAGGAGTGATTTCAGAGCACAGCAGGGAGACAAGTGGATGCAAATTGCAACTCAGGCAACGAAATTCGCGCTGCAAACCGAGGGCAGGCAGAGAAGAATTCACCCGGCATTCAACGAAAACTTCATTTCTTCGTAGATTAAACGGCAGGATTCAATAGATACTGCTGGTATTGAATCGTTCAAGATCTGCATTTTTGGTGCAAGAACTCTTCAAACTGCTGCCGTTTTGCGTCTCCTGCAAGCGCGCGGCGGGTTCGAATCGCTTTTTTCTTCCTTTGTCCCACCGGATCGCCGCATCATAAGGGCGACAATCAATTCCCAAACATGCAATTTCATCTGGAGGCAATACCTATGAAGCTTGGCATTCCTTTGTGTACTCGAATGCGACTGCGGCGGGCAGTCTTGGCAATTCCGCTGTTCATGATATTTCTGCTGGCGCACACAGCCGGCTGGGCCCAATCCACGCAAGGCTCGGTCCTGGGCGTCATCAAAGATGCAAAGGGCGCCCTTCTGGCGGGTGCGCAAATCACCTTGACAAACAAGGAAGAAGGCACGGTCCGCACCACCACCAGCTCCAGCGCCGGCGCATACAGCTTCTCTGACGTGAAGGCCGGAACATACAGCGTTGAAGTGACGGCTAGTGGTTTCGAGAAATGGCAAGCGTCGAATGTAGCCCTAATCGTCCGGCAGGAGTTGCGCCTGGATGCGACGCTATCGGTAGGCGCGGTGCAGCAGGAAGTCGTGGTCAATGGCGACAGCGTCAGCGCAATCCAAACAGACACGGCAACCATCAGCGGTTCTTTCACAGCGGATGACGCGATCAACCTGCCGGTCAACACGCGCGCCAGCTTCAGCGGCACCAGCGCCGACGCCATTCTGGGCGCATTGCCCGGCGTGCAGGTTGACAACGACAGCAGCGGTATCTCTCTGCAAGGCGCGCTGCCCTATCAGGTAGACGTAACGGTCGATGGCGTAACGCTCAAGGATCCGAGCGGCGGTACGCAGATGGCGAATTCCTATCCGTCAACGGAATCAATTTCTGAAATTCGCGCGGACGGCGCCCTGAATGGCGCTGAGTATGGCGACCCGGGCCAGGTGATCGTAACCACCAAGGGCGGCGGCAACAAGCTGCATGGTTCCGGCTTCTGGTATTACCAGAACTCAGCTTTTGACGCGATCGCGTATACGCGTCCGACGACAACGACCAAACCCTCCTTGACCGGCAACACTTTTGGCGGCAGCCTGGGCGGCGCGGTTGTCATTCCGCACCTCTACGATGGCCACAACAAGAGCTTCTTCTTCGCCGACTATGAAGGCTGGCGTCACCCGGCGCAGGGCACGGTGCAGGCGGTCGTACCCAGCACCCTGATGAAGCAAGGGGATTTCTCGAAGTATGTCGAGCCGGATGGCGAGGGAGGCAATCTATTCAAGGGCCTGATCGATCCTTTCACTGGTATGAACGTGGGAACGACCGTGCCGAACGGTTTGCTCAGCAGCATTGCGCAGAGCACGTTGAAGACCTTCTATCCGGATCCGAATGTAGGCGACCCGACAGCGTACATCGACAACGGAACTCCGAATTGGCAAAAGAACGTGGACTTGAGCGGTCATTCGGACCAGGTAGACGTCCGCGGCGATCAGTTCTTTGGATCCAACCAGAAGTTCCTGCTCTGGGGACGTTTCAGCTACAAGAATTTACCCAGCAACAGCTATGCCCTGCTCAACCTTCCAGCCACCGTCAACACCGGCGTGAGCAAGACATTCAAGATCGATGGCAACTGGAGCATCAAGCCCAACTTGATCAACGAAGCGAGCTTTGGATTCACCCGCTTCATTCGGGGCAGTGAAAACCCCTTCAACGGCAAGGCCTGGACGCAGGGCGAAGGATGGGTTGGATTGCAAAACCTGTTCTACAACGGCATCCCGGAAATGGACTTCAACAACATTCAGTCCCTGAACGCCGATCGCCTGAGCAACCCAAGCAAGTCGTTCACTTATGACTACAACGATGTGCTGATCTGGTCGCATGGCAACCATAACTTCAAGTTTGGCTACGATGAACAGCGGCTTGAAGCTTACACGACGCTTGGCTTCAATGGTTCGGACAACTACGGCACCTATACCTTCAACACCGGCGGCAGCACTGGTATCTTTACCGGCGTGGATTTTGCGGACTTCCTGCTGGGCCTTCCCAACCAGACGTTCTACGACGTCGTGTCCCAAGACAACGACGGCGTTTCCTATCACTATCACGCGTTCGCGCAGGACGAGTGGCACCTGAGCCCGCGCATCACCATGACCCTGGGCGTTCGTTACGAATTGCACCCTGGCTACTATGACAAGGGCGGCGACATCGGCAACTTCGATCCCAGCATTGCCGGCTCGGGCGGCGTGATCTATCCGGACGGCAAGCAAAAGCTGCTGGCTCAGCCATTCCTGGCCAGCGCCAATGCATGCGATCCCGACGGCGTGACCAACTCGAACGCTGCTGTGATTAACGGCGCATCCTGCATGCCGGTCAAGACCTATAGCCAGGCGGGATATCCGTCGGGTCTCAAGAAGTTCCCCCACCTGCGCTTTATGCCTCGCGTCGGCATTGCTTACCGTCCCTTTGGGGATGACAAGTGGGCGATTCGCGGCGGATACGGCATGTACAACATCAACATGCTGGGCTCCAGCTTCTATTCGCTGACCGGCACGGTGCAGGCCTCGACCACGGAGTATCAAAACTCCTACGACCCGACCACGCATGCGATCGGCTATCAGTGGCCCAACATCTACGCGGGCGCCGGCAATGGCGGTTGCACTACCTGCTACGGCCAGGACTATTTCGGTACTGCAAACAGCACCAACTGGAAGGATCCTTACACCGAGCAATGGTCGCTCAGCGTAGATCACGATTTCGGCGCAGGTTACGCAGCACGCGCAACCTATATCGGATCGGAAACGCATGACCTGGTCTGGGCTCCGGACGAGAACACGCTTCCCTTCTCTTCGACGGTTTCAGCCTTCAACGCACCCATCACCTCGCGGCTCTTCCCCAACTGGGGCCGTATCAATACGCGTGCAACGGGAGCCGATTCCAGCTATGAATCATTGCAGCTGGAGGGCAGCCACCGCCTGCAGCACGGACTGGAATTCCACTCTACCTACACCTTCGCCAAGGCACTGGCGGATAACCAAGGCCCGGCAAACAGCGGCTTCGGCGGTGAAGGCGGCGGTCAGCGCGCAACCTCGGTGCTGGATCGTCACATCGATTTCGGCAACGTCTTCGGAACACGCCGGCATCGCTGGAACACAACCCTTCTCTACGACCTGCCCTATGGTCGTGGACGCATGTTTGGCGGCAACATCAATCGGGCCGCCGATCTCATCGCCGGCGGATGGCGCGTGACATCGATCCTTACGGTGCAGACTGGCGCCTTTGAAACTCCCTACTTCCCTAACGGCCAGGGCGATCCTTCCGGCACGGGCTCGGGACTGAACGGCGCTGCGGGCGGCTTTGACCTCGGTCATCGCAACCAGCATGCCGACCAGGTAGCAGGCACCAGCGTAAAGCCTGCCGGACGCAACCGCTTGAACTGGGTCAACGGCGCAGCCTTTGCGTGCCCCGGCAATCCGACGTGGGTGGTGGGACAGAAATGCACTACCGGCGACGGTCAACCCGGCAATCCCTACGCAACACCGATCGGACGCTTTGGCAACAGCCAAGTCGGCACCGTTCAGGGTCCGGGATTGTTCAACCTCTCGGCAGGTCTCAACAAGACGTTCAGCATCAGCGAACGCTTCAAGTTGAAAGCGGAAGGCACGTTTACCAACGTGCTCAACCACACCAACCTGGGCGACCCCAACATGAACCTGAGTTCGGGGAGCTTTGGCATCATCTCGAGCTCTGTGGGCGCGGACTTTGGCGGAGCTCGTACCGGCCAGATCTCGGCCCGTCTCGAGTTCTGACACCCAGCAAACTCAACCGGGAAAGCGTGGGCCTTCGGGCTCACGCTTTTTTGTTGGTACGCAGTCGGAACGGGAAACAGAGACGAGAAAATTGGCGATTAAGTGTCGGCTTCAGACGTATCGGCTGGATTGCCCAGGTCTCGCAGGCGGCTGTTTTCCAGTTCAAACGATTGCGTGGCAATGCTCGAATAGACGCTGAAATCGTGCGTGACGACGAGGGCTCCACGGCCTCTCTCGAGAGCTTCTTTCAGCTCCTTGACGAGGACGCTTTTGTTGGCGCTGTCGAGTGCGGAGGATGGTTCGTCGAGCAGCAGGAACTTCGCAGGCGAGACAAGTGCGCGGGCCAGGGCAACCCGTTGACGCTCACCGAGCGAGCACTCATGCGGGTATTTCTGCATCAGGCCCTGGATCGATAGCCGGCCCAGCATGTCTTCGACCACGGATGGCAAGGTGTGGCTCGGCTTGTGATCCAGCACCAGGGAAATATTTTGCGCGTTGGTGAGATTGGGCCACAGGAAGAGTTGCTGAAAGACCAGCGTGAGGAATGGGTAGGCGGAGACCTTTCGAGAGAACGCGGCGTCCCATTGCGTGTTTCCATGAATGATCGCGCCGCTATCGGCCGCCTCCAGAAGCGAAAGAATGCGCAGCAGCGTGGATTTGCCGCCGCCACTCGGGCCGCGCAGGATTAGGCACTCTCCTTCTTTCAAGTCGAAAGAACAATCGGTCAGGATGGCTTTGCCGCCGATGCTCTTGTTGATCTTTCTTGCCGAGAGCGTCATCGTTCCAGTCCTAACTTGGCCAGGTTGCGGCTGGCGACGCTGGCCAGCAGCAGCAGCGGAAAAGATAGCACGAAATAAAAGATGGCGAGGATGGAGAAGACGCCGACCGCGTTGTATTCGATGGAGTTGATGCGCTGCGTGACGCGAAAGAGTTCATCGACGGAGATAAGGCTTGCGAACAGCGTCATGTGCAGCACGCCGACTTGTGACACGAGATATCCGGGAAGCGCTGCGCGAAACGTCAGCGGCAGCAGGATGTAGCGGATGTAGGCGGAGTCAGGCAGCCCGGTTGCCTGCGCAGCAAGAGCGAAGGAGACAGGCAGATCTTCGACGGCGGAGCGGACCACTTCGCCAATCACCAGCGTGTTGTAAAAGCTGAAGACTGTAGCCGCGGTGATGAAGGGCGGAATATTGATGCCGAGCCACGCCTGCAACGGATAGTGGCACCAAAGCAGATAGACCATGATAGGGATGGAAGACGCCGCCATGGAAAGAAAGGTGAGGCTGTTGCGTCCCGAGCCGCGTCGATGTGAGGCGCGCCAAACACCGAGCATGGTGCCCAGCAGCAGCCCAACGGTCCATGCGATGCCTGCCAGTTCCAGGCTGGTGAGAGCGCCACGCAGCAGGGCTTCGCGATAACGATAGATCAGTGAGAAAGTATCATTCATCCCAGATCACGGACCCACCGGAGAGGGCGGCACGATGAAGTGGCTGTCGTCCGGATCATAAGGCTTGACGATGGCAGCGATGCGGCGGGAGTTGGTCAACTCAACAAGCGCCAGATTGATAGAATCGCGCAGGCCCGTGTCTCCTTTGCGAAAGAGATAGCAGTTGGGAAAGAGACGCACGGCAGCGACGCCCGCAACGCGACGGATCGTACCAGGATTCTTCGCCAGAAACTGATCGGCGATGGCAGGTTCGACGAATGTCACATCGGCCTTGCGGGAACTTAGCTGCAGGAGCAGTTGAGCAACGTCTGCCTGTTGCGGAAGGCTGACCGTCGCGGCATTGGGATAGTCGCTGTGCGCGACTATCGACGATAATTCTCCGTCGATAGTGGCAATGCGCACGGAGCTTGTATTGATGGAAGCCAGCTTGTTATCGAATCGGCTGTCATCGGTGCGCACATATGCATAGACGGGGCTGAAATATACGACGCGGCTGAAGTCCGCACGCAGCGCGCGCGAACTCGACGGCCAAATGCCGGAGACGACAATGTCTGCCCTTCCGCTGTCGAGTGTGTCCGTCATGCTGGCGAAGCTTGTCTCCTCGGTCCATTGCACTTGAAGCCCCATGGCCTTCGCAGATTCGACAATGACGTCGGTCATGATGCCGCCTTTGGCCTTGGTGTTGGGATCGACGGTCATGCTGGGTGGGTAGTTGATATAAGCTGCGCGGAGAACATGCGTATTCCGCACGGCGTCAAGGCCGCGCATACCTACACTGACATCGGAGGAGGACGTGTGACATCCTGTCGCCGCAAGCAGGGCGACAGCGCTCACATAAAGCAGCAATCTCCGCATTATCCTGTCTTTCTGAGTGGTTCCGTTGGCCATTGATTCACAAAGTGCTTCCGAATGTATTCTTCCGTATAAAGATTCCTGGTGCTCGGTTCTTTTAGCAGTTTGTCGACGAGCCTATCCAAGGCGCTTTGTACTCGCGTCAGCTGAAGCAGGCGTATGTTTAGCAGGTTGGCGAGCTGATAATCTCCCAGGCGCACTGCGTAACAGACCGGGTACAGAATTCGATAATAGGGCAACACGTTGATCACTTGCCCGCTCGTAAAAAGAGGATCGAGTTCAGCCGTGAAGCTTTCTGAAAAGATAGCGTAATGAGGCGCGCCACCCTCAGCGATCTTCTTGAAGAGTTTATTGGGATTGACTACATCCTCACTGTCTTCGATGCTCTCGTCGCTTGCGTAATTTACGGCTAGATGTTGCGAAATCTCGCCTTTCACCGATAGAAACTTGAGAGCCGGGAAATGTTCTCGAATTCCTGGGCGAAAGTTGTCCATGCCAATCTTGTTCCATAACGGAAGTTTGGGGAGTTTTGCGCTCACGTAGAGACCGATGTTGCTATAGAAAAGAGGGGCGGTAAACCGAACCTCTTTCGAACGCTCAAAAGTCGCAAACATAGGTGTGGCGATGACCTCGTATTGCTTCCCCAGACCTTCTACGATGGTTTTCCAATTGCGCGTCTCGTCATCGTCGGCCTCGACCTTGACGGCTACGCCCTCATACCTGTGATCCAGCAACTCAGTGAGGAACTCCGCCCCCAGACCGTACACCTGCCGGCCGTTATAGCCACCACGCATCAGGAAGGGGGTATACGGTATGTGACCGTACTTCACTTCAACCAGATTCTCCCAACGTCCAATACCATTCTTCTTGTAGGGGATAAACTCTTTCAGCTGATTTTTCAATCTTTCGACTTCGGCGACGGCTTGATCCTTGGCAACGGTCATTGTAGCCAATAAAGTTTGCAGGTCAGTATGTTGACTGTGTAAGCGATCGAATTCAGAGTCGGATTCATTCTTCGCCATGGTTGTTGTCGTCAGAGCGGCCTGAAGATCAGCAAGTTGAGTTTTCAAGCGATCAACCTCGGCGACGGCGTTATCCCTCGCCATCATTGTTGACGATAACTGGGCTTGCAACTCGACAACCTGATCTGTGAGTTTCTGGGAACTTACCAGTGCCGTGCGGTACGCGCGCTGTCTTCGAAGAACAATGAAAAGCCCAATGAGGATGACAACGCTCAAAGCCAACAGCCAGTCCACAGGTGTCCGTGTCGTGACCCACCAACTGACAGACTTCGCGATTCGATCGCCTAGGTTTTCACCGGTATGGGGCCACAACCAAAAGGCAAGCGCAAGGAGTGCGGCGAGAACGAAAGGGGCCGCCACTTCCGTTTTCCGGTACCACGGACTCTTACGCTCGGGAGATTCGGACTCGCTTTCCTGCTTATCCCCGGCATTGATCGCAGTTTGAGACAATTCTGGGCCCTCTCGCCACGTGAGGAATTTCGAATCAGCACCCTTTAGTCGTTGGGGTTCCATCCTATCCGAAATCGAAAATGCAGGCAATCTAGTTTCTAAGTGCGGCTCGACCGAACCACTATTGAGCCAGCCTCAAGATACTTGCGGCAGTTCGCACAAGTGAGATACTCACGGAATGGACACTCCTGTACTGAATGGCCTTGAGGCTCTGCAGGGTTCTGGAAGCGTTGTCGAGGTCCATCTTGACATCATGGAGGCTCCTCGCGGTTTTCTCGATCGACTGCTTGCATGGGGTTTTGAAGATGACCCTTTCCTGACCTTCTACCCTGCGGCGTATCGCTTCCACTACACGGGCAGGACGCGTGCGGCGGCGATTGATCTGCGCTCGGTTCTGAGCAACGTGAACAAGGTGATCGATGACGTTCTCACCGAGGCCAGAAGGCTGGATGTGAGGCTCTACGCCGAGTGCGAACTGGTGCGGGACATCCGTCATTTTACCGCTGATAGACAGCTTCGAGGATTTGCGGGACTGCATGGGATGGCCATTCGAAAAAGCCCGAGTATGGATGGCGCAAAGGCCGATGTGCACGTGGAGTTCGTTAGCGGGACGGTTGTTGAAGACCTTCGAACGAAGCTTTCGGAGAGCGGGTTTTACTGGGTGCGCACCCCGGCCTCCGATCGCTTCCCCTCCGAAGACATCGCGACGCTGCAGACCTCGGTCTTCCGCGATGCCCAGATGGTCTTTGACCGCCTGGTCAGCAAGCCGCTCCCGGCCTGCACAGGCATTCACCTTGAGCAGAAGCTGGCCATGGTCAGTTCCCACCCCGATCTTCCCCTGCCCCCGGTCATGGAGCTGGCCAATTGAAGGCCGCGACATGGACAGGCCTCATTCGCATGCTCCCCTGCCAATACCAGGACGCGATCTGACCGGATGCCGCGTTTCCCTGCGCTGGCACACTTTTCCCCTTGATTTTTCCGGATTGTCCCTTAGATTGAAGAGGGCCGAGTTTCCCTGATACGCAATCCCCTTTCCCGCCACCATCGTTTGGGCCTCTGAAAGACGATTCCCCCCCAAGAATCGCTTGTTGCTTCCTTGTCGCTGCATTGCGCACTGACCGGGAAGCTTGCCGCTTCAATTCGCTGTTACTCACCAAATTCGGAGAAATCCTGCAATGAAATGGAAAATCTCGTTGGCAATCATTGCCGCCATCTTTTGCGTCTCGAACTCCTCCACGCAGGCACAGACGGTCTTGCTCACCGGCGACACGCAGATTTCTACAACCGCGACGACCACCAATTACGGAACCGCGGCGGCGCTGACCGTAAGTCCGACCTCTTCAGTGCTCCTGAGTTTTGACATCGCGGACATCCTGCCCACCGGCACGACCGCCGCCCAGGTATCGCGCGCCCGCTTGATCCTCTATCCCGATGCCGTGACCAAGGCGGGGCCCGTCAACGTGTACCAGCTCTCGAGCACCTGGGCTGAGAGCACGGTGACCTATGCCACCAAGCCGACCTACATCAACTACGCATTCCCTGGAGCCGTGGTGAAGGCCGGCGTGCCCATCGCTATCCCGGTAACAGGCGTGGTGCAGAACTGGCTCGCGTCGCCCTCCATCAACTTTGGCATGGAGGTCGCCAGCTCAGGCACGACTGCCTTTGCCATCGACAGCAAGGAAAACACCGCCACCAGCCACCAGGCGCAATTAGTGATCGATCTGACCGGCCCCGTTGGGCCGGCAGGACCGGCTGGACCGAAGGGAGCCACGGGTGCAACCGGGCCGCAGGGACCGGCGGGAGGAGGTCTGGCGACTGTTTCTCACGACTCCACGCTCACCGGCATTGGAACCAGTTCCTCTCAACTCAAAGTCGCTCCGTCACTCACTTTGAGCGGCCTCATCGTCGGCCAAAGCGGAATCGTCGGTGAGAACCTGACAGAGCCGAGCGGCGTCGGTACCGAGGGGGACGACTACAGCAATTCCGGGGTTGGCGTGCGAGGCTTGAACTTCAACGAGGGCGCCGGCTATTTCGGCTACGGCATGGTCGCGGAAGGCTATGAAGGAATCTATGCCTTTGGTGAGACCATCGCCGGCGATTTCGAGGGGAATGTTACTGTCACTGGAACTCTTTCAAAATCGGGCGGATCGTTCAAGATCGACCACCCGCTCGACCCGGCGAACAAGTTCCTGTCGCACTCGTTTGTCGAGTCGCCGGACATGATGAATATCTACAACGGCAACGTGGTGACGGATGGGCGCGGTTCGGCCACAGTGACCATGCCGGACTGGTTCGAGAGGCTGAATCGAGACTTCCGCTATCAACTCACCACCATCGGGCAGCCGGCGCAGGCATGGGTGGCGGCGGAGATCGCGGAGGGAAAATTCGTCATTCGCACCGACAAGCCTGGAGTGAAGGTATCGTGGCAGGTGACCGGCGTACGTCAGGATGCATGGGCCAATGCGCATCGCATTCCGGTCGAGGAGGAGAAGACTCCGGCGGAGAAAGGGCATTTCAACCATCCGGAACTGTTTGGCCATGCCGGAGAGGCGAGCATTCCACAGTTGCGCGCGAAGAAGGTTTCGCCGCATGCCGCCGCTTTGGCGAAGTGACCCAATAAAAAACGGCCCGCTGCTCTTGCGAGTGGCGGGCCGTTGTTCGTTGTTGATAGCGGCCGGGTTTACGAAACGGTCTGCTGTTCCTTGGCGGCGTTGGCGGCTGCGGCTTCTTTCGCTTCCTTGGCGTTGGCGGCAACGGTAGTTGCCAGCAGACCAAGGTCGGAGGCCATGCGCTCTGTGGTGAAGGCTTCGATGAAGTCGCCTTCCTTCAGATCGTTAAAGCCCTGGACACCGACACCGCACTCCATGCCGTTGGTGACTTCGCGGACATCGTCCTTGAAGCGGCGGAGGGAGCTGATCTTGCCCTTGTAGACCTGTTCGGTCCCGCGCATGATGCGGATTTCTGCATCGCGGCGGAGGACGCCATCGGTGACGCGGCAGCCGGCAATGGTGCCGATCTTCGGAATACGGATAACGTTGATGATCTCGGCGCGGCCAGCGTAGTTCTCCTTGAAGGTGGGATCGAGGAGGCCCAGCATGGCTTTGCGAATTTCATCCTGCAACTCGTAAATGATCGAGTGCAGGCGGATCTCAACGTTTTCCTGTTGCGCCAGCTCGGCGGACTTGCGTTCTGGGCGGACGTTGAAGCCGATGATGATCGCGTTCGAGGCCGAGGCGAGCAGGATGTCGCTTTCGGTGATGGCGCCGACACCGGAGTGGATGACCTTAATGCGCACCTTTTCGGTCGACATGCGGACCAGCGAATCGGCGATGACTTCGACGGAACCGGTAACGTCGCCCTTGATGATGAGCGGGAGATCTTTGACGCCGGCGGTGCGGATCTGTTCGGCCAGGCCTTCGAGAGACACGCGAGAGCTCTTGGCGAGCTGCGATTCGCGTTCCTTCATGCGGCGATAGTCGGAGATGCCCTTGGCCTTGTCGCGATCGGCGACGACCAGGAAAGTATCGCCGGAATCGGGCATGCCTTCAAGGCCCAGCACTTCAATCGGCGTCGACGGGCCAGCTTCAGTGATGGCGCGGCCGCGATCGTCGAACATGGCGCGAACCTTGCCAAAGGTGTTACCGACAATGTAGCTCTCGTTGAGGCGGAGGGTGCCGTTCTGAACGAGGACGGTAGCCACCGCGCCGCGACCACGATCGAGCTTGGCCTCGAGCACCGTGCCCACGGCTTTGCGGCCGGGGGTGGACTTGAGGTTGGCGACATCGGAGACGAGGCAGATCATTTCGAGGAGCTGGTCGAGGCCGATCTTCTTCTTGGCCGAGACCGGCACGTAAACCACGTCGCCGCCCCATTCTTCGGGGACAAGTCCGCGGTCAGCGAGCTGTTTCATGACCTTTTCCGGATTGGCTTCAGGACGGTCTATCTTGTTGATGGCCACGATCATCGGAACGCCGGCTGCCTTGGCGTGATCGATGGCTTCGAGGGTCTGAGGCATGGGACCGTCGTCGGCGGCAACCACGATGACGACGAGGTCGGTGACCTTGGCGCCGCGGGCGCGCATGCGGGTGAAGGCTTCGTGACCCGGGGTGTCAAGGAAGACGATCTCGCGACCAGAGGCCGGCGAGCCTTCCTTGGTGAACTTCACCTTGTAGGCGCCGATGTGCTGAGTAATGCCGCCGGCTTCGCCGGACGCAACGTCGGTTTCGCGGATGGCGTCGAGCAACGAAGTCTTGCCGTGATCGACGTGACCCATGACGGTGACGACGGGCGAGCGCGGGACTTCGAGCTCGTCGATGTTGTCGCTTTCCAGGATCTCTTCGATGGCCTGGTTCGCGATCTCATCTTCGTAGCTGATGACGGTGGCGCCGGCGCCGAAGCGGGCGGCGACATCCTTGACCATTTCGGCGTCGAGCGACTGGTTTACGGTGACGAAGACGCCACGCATAAGCAGGGTGCCGACGAGGTCCTTGGCGCGGATTTCAAGCTTTTCGGCAAGGTCCTTGACGCTGATGCCTTCGGTCACCGTGATCTGACGGGTGATCGGTGGGGGCTCATTGCCCATGTACGCTCCACCAAAACGCGGCGGAGGCGTAAAGCCCTTCATCGGGCCTTCCTTGGTTTTGGGGTACTGCTGACGGCCACGGCCGCGTGGCGGGCCGGAGGGTCGCGGTGCGCGCGGTGCTTCGCCGGGCGGTGGTGCAGCGCCGCCGGGTGCGCCAAAGCCACCAGGACGCTGTGGGAAACCAGGGCGATTCGATCCGAAAGGCGGACGCGCCCCGGGGCCACCAGGCCCGCCTGAGGGCACGAAGCCGGGCCGAGTCAGATGCTTGGGGCGAGGTCCGCCGGGGAACTGGCCAGGAGCGCCTTGATTCGAGAAGCCCCCAGGACCGCCCTGAGGACGAGGCGTAAAGTTGCCCGGACCGCCTGGACGGCTTGGACCGCCGGGACGTTCAAAGATAGGACGGCCTCGCTGAAGGCTAGGACTGCCAGCCGCATTTGCCGCGGGAGCGGCAGACGGAGGAGGCGGTGGGGGCGCTTTGTACACCGGGCGAGGACCGGTCTGCGGCATGACAACCTTGCGCACCGGCGGAGCCGGGGGCGCTGGCGGAGCGGCAACAACTTCGGAAGCTTCCTCCACTGAGGGAGGCGAGGCGACGGAGCCGTTGGAGCTGGCTGCGGCAGGCTCCGTATGTATCGCAGGTGCAACAATCGCGGCAGGAGCTGCTTCGGCCGCAACCGCAGACTGTGGCTCAGGAGTCGGCTTGATCGGTTCAGCAGCAGGTGTCGCGGCAACCGGCGCGGGCGTCGGCGCGGTGACCGGAGCAGCAGGCGCGGCGGCAGCGGATTCCTGCGGGGAAACAACCTTGACCGGCGGAGCCACGACGACAGCGGCAGTAGGCGGAGGCGTCGCCACTGCGGCAGGCGTGCTGGAGACAGGCGGCTTGACGACGACCGTTCCCGTGGGCGGCGCAACCGAGACGGCGGGGCGCACAACCTGGGTTCCCGCAGGCGATACGCCAGGGCGCGCGATAACCGGCCCTGATGGCGGCCGCGAGGCGATGGCTGGCGCGGCTGGCGGCTGGACAATCGCCGGTGCTGGCCTAGGCTGGGGAACAATGCGACGCGGTTCCGGACGAGCGGCAACGGGCGGAGCAGTTACCACGCGCGGCAGCGGCGCTGACGTTCCAGAGGGCGACGACGGGCGGGCCACCACCGTCGATCCCGCGGGAGGCGCAACCACTGCTGGAGGCGGCGTGGGCGGGCGGTTGCCATACTTTGCAATGCGCTCCGCTTCTTCTTTCTTGGCCAGGATCGCCTTCATCACATCCCCGGGCTTCGAGATGTTGGAGAGGTCTATCTTGGGACGAGGCTCTTCATGCCGGGAGCTCGAAGATACATTGCTCGAAGGCCGGGCTCCACGCTCAAAATGACCGCGAACACGCTCCGCCTCGTCCTCTTCAATAGAAGACGAGTGAGTCTTGCCATTCGCCAGATTCATATATTCCAGAGCATCGAGAATCTGCTTACTCTTCACTTCCAGCTCGCGCGCCAGATCGTTGATTCGAACCTTACTCATCCGCCTCTTTTCGTTGTCTTTCCCAATGCCGGTTAACTGGTCATAGCAACCTCACGGCACCTTGCAAACTGCCAATTGCTATTATCCCTTGAATCGATGTAAACAGAGTGACGCATCTTACGCGCCGCCCTGTCCTTCTTCATTTTCTGCTGCCTTTTCGGCTGATTCCGACCCAGACTCGGCTTCA
>CAILBQ010000310.1 GCA_903832475.1 uncultured Acidobacteriota bacterium
CAACAACGGGCAGGCCGTTGGAGACGGCCTCGAGTACGTTGTCGCTCGAGCCCAGGCCAAACTCAGCCTCGCCGCTTGAGACGATTTGCAATCCGCTGGTGTATTGGCCGAGGGGAAGGATGGTGACATCCAAACCTTCGGCTTTGTAATAGCCTTTGGCGAGCGCGGTGTAGTATCCGCCCTGCTCAGGCTGTGGGTACCAATCAGCCTGGAGGCGCACCGGGGTGAGCCCGTTCGATGGCGCCGGTTGTTGATGGCTGCGGCATCCGGTCGGGACGACGAAAAGTACAACGACAAGGCAAAGCCATGCAGCGGATGAGTTGGCAGCCTGTTTCCAAAATGCGTTTGGTCGAGTCATCGAGCTCCAGATCGTTTTGCGGACTACGATGGCAGTCTCTTGTTTGAAGACAGTACCACGAACTCAGGGTTGGGGCGGTCTTGATTTTTGCGACCGTCCAAGTTGTGCGGACAGTTGGAGGAGCGAAGCATCGTCTTCGCGCGCCGCAACCAACTGCATTCCGCCAGCGGGATGGCCGGCTTCGAAACAGGGGATGGTCACGGCAGGCATACCGGCGAGGCTGACCGGCGAAGTGTAACGGAGCAGGCGAGCGCGCGTCTGGCTGTGATCCGCGCCTGCGTTAAGACGAACGACGGGCGCGGCAGGCATGAGCAGAAACTGATGTTCATCCAGGAGCGCGTCCATGCGCTTGCGAAAAACTTCGTGGCGCTGGCGTAACAAGGAGACTTCATGGTGGGTGAGGCTTGCGCCCCACTCGAGGCGCTGGCGAATCGATAGCTCAATATGCTCGAAGTGGCCGGCGTGGATGAGAGCAGCTTCCGAGGCCTGGATTGGGGCGAAGATCTCCATCGCTTCGCTCCACCACGCGACGTCTATTGCGATGGGGGCAAGGCCGAGCGACCTCAACCCTTGGATGCATTGCTCATAGCTCCCTAGGACGGTCGGTTCGCAGTCTGAGAGGAAGCGCTCGTCGACGATCGCAAAGCTGGTGAACTGCTTGAGAGGCTGCGGCTGCAGAGGATCGAAAAAGCTTCCCAGCAGAGGTCCGTCTTCGGGGTCGCGGTAGAGCCAGCCCATGGTGTCGAAGGAGGGAGCGAGGTGCGCGCCGCCGCGCCAGTCGCCTCGGCCCAGCGACGCGCGGTAGCCCGCCAATCCGCAGAGCGCGGCAGGTACACGGATCGAGCCTCCAGTGTCTGTGCCGATGGCAGCCATCGCGGAACCTTCGAGTACGCTGGCTGCGGCTCCGCTCGATGAACCACCGGTAAGAGCGGCATCGTTGCCGGGTTGGACGCAGTCGCCGAAGTCGGGATTTTCGCCGGTGATGCCGTAGGCCAGAGGATGCAGATGGGTCTTGCCGGTGATGATGGCCCCGGCAAGCCGCAGACGCTCGACGAGCCAGGAATCGTGAGCCGCGATGCCGTTGAGGTCGCGGTAGTAGCGGGTACCGCAACTGGTTGGGGCGCCGGCCAGATCGAAGCAATCCTTGACGGATATGGGAATGCCGCGAAGGGGCGATGAAGTTGGCTTGGCGCGTTCGACCTCGGAGAGCGCCCACGCGGGATCGCGCCACAGGTAGGTGTTTCTCCCTGCGTTGCGATTGGCGCGTAGCAGGGCTGCGTTGGTGGATTCCGCGCCGAGGATTTTCGATGCGTTCTCAGAAGCGGCATCGAGGGTCGCGCGCATGTCTCGGACCGACGCGGTGAATGCATGCATACATGCATTCTAGCGGCTTCAAATTGAATCAAGTAGAGCTTGATTATCTAGGAGCATTTTTGCGCATGAACATGCTAATTTCGAGTATGGCAATCAGTTCAGCGATGGTACGGCGTCAGAGCGCGCATACACGCGCAGCGCTTGATGAGACGCGGATGAAGGAATTGGTGGCGTTCACGGCGCGGTCGCTGGAAACGGACAAGCCGGTGCCGTTCGGGTCGTCCATCGTGAACACGCGCAGTCGAGAGCGCCTGGTGCAATCGCTGAATGCGGTTGCGAGAGAGTTCGATCCCAGTTCTCACGCGGAAGTTCGTGCGATTCGGCGGGCGACGAAGAAGCTCAAGAATGTTTCTCTTGCTGGTTACACGCTGTACACAACGTGCGAGCCCTGCCCGATGTGCATGAGCACAGCATTGTGGGCGGGGTTGGATCGCGTCGTCTATGGGGCCACGATTGAAGATGCAAGCCGACATTGCCGGCAGATTCATATAGACGCGCGTGAAGTTTCGGCGCGCAGCGATATGCGGTGCGTGGTGGATGGTCCGCTGCTACGCGAAGAATGCTACGCGCTGTTTACCCATCCCAATATGCTGAAGGCCTTTCGAAGCTGGTCCACACGAAAACGCACATCCACCAAAGCTTGAATTTATCGAGGTAGGGAAGAATGGCACAAAGTCTTGAGGCGGGGCTGGCGAAGCTGCTTGCCGATCCTGCGCGGGTAGTTACAGCACCCGCGGTCATAGAGCGATTGTCGAAGGATTTTTACTGGTATTCGCCGGTGTTGAAGCGACAGTTGCAATCGAAGACGGCCGACGTGGTGGTGCAGCCGGTGAGCGTCGAGGAGATCGTGGCCGTGCTTCGATACGCGGGGTTGCATCGAGTTCCAGTGACGGTGCGAGGTGCGGGCACGGGGAATTACGGCCAGTGTATCCCTCTCGAGGGCGGGGTCGTGCTTGATCTTGCTTTGATGGATAAGCTGGAAGAGATCACGACGGATGGCGTCGCTGTTTGTCAGCCGGGATTGAAGCTGGCTACGATTGAAACCGAAGCGCGGAAGCAGGGCTGGGAGCTTCGCATGTACCCGTCGACGCTGGCGAAAGCCTCGGTGGGAGGATTTCTGGCGGGCGGCTCCGGCGGGATTGGATCAGTCGCCCATGGCGGCTTGCGAGACTTCGACACGGTGCGCGCATTTGAAGTCGTCACGATGGAAGA